>CAZCKQ010000040.1:0-11686 GCA_964499315.1 uncultured Eubacteriales bacterium
GATATTGACAAGGACGCTTTTGCCCGTGAGAGCCTCAACTTCCTTCCTGAGTTCATCTATCCCCGTACCGCCTTTGCCGATTACTATACCCGGCCTTGCAGTATGGACATTTATTTTAAGCTTATTTGCAGTCCTTTCGATTTCAATCCTTGAAACTCCGGATTGGTACAATTTTTTCTTGATATAATCCCTGACTTTGAAATCTTCCAGCAAAAAGTTGCTGAAGCTTTTTTTGCCGGAATACCATTTGGTGTCCCAATCCTTTATGATACCTATACGAAGTCCATGAGGGTTAACTTTTTGTCCCATCCTGCTTTAAAACCTCCCTAAGGCTTAAGCCTTTTTGCTTTCCTTGACGACAAGAGTTATATGGCTTGTTCTCTTCTTGATCCTGTTGGCGCTGCCCCTTGCCCTGGGCATCATCCTCTTGAGCGTGGGACCTTGCGTGGCATAGGCCTCTGTAATCATAAGAGCCTCTCTGTCAAGGTTGTTATTATTAACGGCATTCGATTCAGCCGACTTAAGCAGTTTGAATAATACTTCCGAAGCCGCTTTCGGCGTATATTTGATAACGGCATACGCATCATCGATATGCATATTTTTAATCAAATCGAGCACTATTTTCACTTTTCTGGAGGATAACCTCGCATACTTCAGGACAGCCCTGCCTTCATCCTTGCCGATTCCGAGGGCTTTCCTTTCTTTCTTCGCCAGCAGCTGCACCTTGTTGGATCTTCTATGCGGCGAGTTGTATTGGCTTAAAATGGAATCCTTGTTTCTTTGCAATTCGTCATTTGATCTGACTTTCTTCTCCAAGCTCAATTCCTCCCTTCTACTTTAGGGCAGTGGACTTTTCGGTATGATGGCCATGCCCCCTGAACGTCCTTGTGGGAGCAAATTCACCGAGTTTGTGTCCGACCATTTCTTCGGTAATATATACAGGCACATGCCTCTTGCCATCGTGAACCGCAATTGTATGCCCGGCCATCTGGGGAAATATCGTAGAAGCCCGCGACCATGTCTTAAGGACCCTTTTCTCGTTCCTCTTGTTCATATCTTCTATTCTTTTTAATAGTCTCTCATCAACATAGGGACCTTTTTTTATCGATCTGCTCATAAAAGAGTTCTCCTTCCTTATTTGCGTTTCTTGACAATAAGCCTGTCGCTCCTCTTATGCTTATCCCTTGTTTTCTTACCTAATGTAGGCTTGCCCCACGGTGAAACCGGACCCGGCATGCCGATGGGCGACTTGCCTTCTCCGCCTCCGTGCGGATGGTCGTTGGGGTTCATCACAACGCCGCGGACCGTGGGTCTGATACCCATCCACCTTTTGCGTCCGGCCTTGCCGATCGATATGTTTTCATGGTCGATATTGCTGACCTGGCCGATGGTAGCCCGGCATTTCATGCTGACCATCCTGACTTCTCCGGACGGAAGCCTGACCTGGGCATAATCCCCTTCCCTGGCCATGAGCTGCGCCGCGTTCCCTGCGGATCTGACAAGCTGCGCGCCTCTCCCCGGATGAAGCTCCACATTGTGAATCATCATACCGACCGGTATGTTTGCCAGCGGTAGGTTGTTGCCTGGTTTTATATCCGCCTTGTCTCCCGATTCCACGATATCGCCGGTTTTTAACGTATCGGGGGCGATGATGTAGCGTTTTTCACCGTCGGCGTAAAACAACAGCGCTATATTAGCCGACCTGTTCGGATCATACTCTATGGCCGCGACTTTTGCCTTGATTCCGTCCTTGTCGCGCTTGAAATCAATCACTCTGTATTTTCTTTTGGCTCCGCCGCCTTGATGGCGCACGGTGATCCTGCCATAAGAGTTCCTTCCGCCCTTTTTGTGGATAAATTCAAGAAGGGATTTTTCAGGTTCCTTTTTGGTAACGCCTTCATAAACCGGAACCGTCATTGTCCTTCTCGCAGGTGATGTTGGATTATAACTTTTCATTGCCATGCCGCAATTCACTCCCTAATTGATACTGTGCTCAACTTACGCCAAATTGCTCGATGTTTGTCTTATACTTCCTGGTTAATGCTATCTGCTTCCCGCCTTTGTCCAGATAAGTGCCGGCTTCGGGATCGATATCTATCTTCACGACCGCTTTTTTCCAATCGGCCCTGGTTCCGGAATGAACCCCCATCCTTTTGGGTTTGCCTTTGTAATTGGAAGTATATACCTTCAGCACTCTTACCTGAAACAGCTTTTCTACCGCATCTTTTATCTCGATCTTTTTCGCCCTCGGGTCGACTATAAAGGTGTACTTACCGCCGGCTGCCTCCGAAGTGCTTTTTTCGGTGATATATGGCTTTAAAATGATGTCTTCGGGGTTTTTCATCAGGCATACACCTCCTCGACGCCTGCTACGGCGTCCTTGGTTATAACGAATTTCTGAAATTTTAGGATATCAAACACGTTTATCGTATTAACCAGCGCCGTTTTGACGCCGGGTATGTTCCTTGCCGATTTAATGACGTTTTCATCCCTGCCCTGCAGAACTACCAGTGCGGATGTGTCCACGCCAAGGTTTTCAAGTACTTTCACCATATTCTTGGTCTTTATCCCGTCAAATTTGAGCTCATCAAGAACGATGAAAGCTTTATCGTTCACTTTGGAACTGAGCGCGGATTTCAGAGCAAGCCTTTTGACCTTCTTCGGAATACTGTAGCTGTAGTCTCTCGGCTTTGGCCCGAGCGCTACGCCGCCTTTGGTCCATTGCGCGGAACGTGAACTGCCCTGGCGCGCCCTTCCTGTGCCTTTCTGCCTCCATGGCTTTTTCCCGCCGCCGCTCACCTCGCTCTTGGTCTTCGTGGACTGAGTGCCTTGCCTTTTATTTGCGAGCTGGTTAATTACAGCAAGGTGTACGGCGCTTTCATTAACATCAATACCGAAAATGCCATCGGATAATTCAATGCTGTCGACAACCTTGCCTTCCATATTGTATACGTCAATTTTTGGCATAACTTCAACTCCCTGTTCCCTATAAGTTTCTGTGCAGTTTACTGTCCTATGCTCCAGCCTTGACCGCATTTCTTATGACAAGGACAGCCCCCTTGGGTCCGGGTACCGCTCCCTTCACGAGCAATAGGTTTTTCTCGCCATCAACCCTGACAACATCAAGGTTTAAAACGGTAATCTTATCCACGCCCATATGGCCGGGCAGCCTCTTGCCTTTAAACACTCTTGCGGGGCTCGTATTGGCGCCCATCGAACCGACCCTTCTATGGTACATGGAACCATGCGTATCGGTGCCGCCGGATTGTCCGTAACGCTTTATAGTGCCTTGGAAACCCTTGCCTTTAGAAATCCCGGACACATCAACCTTTTCGCCTCTTTTAAAAATACCCGCATTAATCTCGTCGCCGACATTGATGTTATCGGAGTCGTCAAGCTTCAGCTCTTTTGTATACTTCATGAGCGGCAGCTTATAACGCGCAAATTGGCCTTTCAGCGGCTTGTTGAGGGTTTTTTCAAGCTTGCTCCCCCCGACAAAGCCAATCTTTACCGCACTGTACCCGTCATTCTCCGGAGTCTTCTTCTGTATTACAGTGCATGGTCCGGCTTCTATAACAGTAACAGGAATACTTATCCCATTCTCGTCAAAAACCTGCGTCATTCCAACCTTTATACCAAGAATACCTTTCTTCATCACAATCCCTCGCTCTTTACAGCTTGATCTCGATATCCACGCCCGCGGGCAAATCCAGCCTCATCAGCGCATCCACAGTCTTTGGGGTCGGAAGCAGGATATCGATCAGCCTTTTATGTGTCCTAAGTTCAAACTGCTCGCGTGAATCTTTGTACTTATGAGGCGCCCTGAGAACGGTAACAATCTCTTTCTCAGTCGGCAGCGGAACAGGTCCCGAAACGGAAGCGCCTGTTCTTTTGGCAGTATCAACGATCTTCTCGGCAGACTGGTCAAGGATTTGATGGTCATAAGCCTTCAACCTGATCCTGATTTTCTGTTTATTTGCCATTCTTAAACCTCCCGTTTACTACTATTTGCAGGCCTCCTACTGTACACTATGCCGGGTGTTTCATGCTTCCGCAAATTAAAACCCAGGCATTTTCCTGCAGCTTTAAGCCGCACCTGGGCATGTACATCGCATCATTTTCGGCATGCTGTCAATTAATGTACAGTGACTTGTCGCCCAATTTTAAATCGGACATTCTCTGCGGAAATTCCCCGAATCACAGGATCCGGCAACCTTCCGCTTCATCGTCTGCCGAGTCACAGCAGACAATATTCTACTACAGGGCAAAAAGAAATGCAAGCACGATTTTATAATTATTTTCATAATATGCTGTAGTGAAAGCTATAAGTTCGTCGGATAGAGCAATAAGTATAAAGGAGTATAAGGATAATGGGATTCCGTTTATGTAACATTCTGGAAGACAAATGCCTGTTTGTAGTGCTGATCCTCATAATCATCTGGATACATTGCCCAATGTTTAACAGATGTGGTTAAGGCCGAACCGGCGCGTGCAAAAAGCATACTAAAAGCCAAGAGTGGCTGCAGATATACTGCTATACTGCAGCCACATGCACACCATTCAAAAATAAGTAATCGGTAATCGGCAACCGGTAATCAATAGTCACCGTCGTAATTCGGAGGCATCTGCGGAGCTTTCTTTTTCTCCGGCTTATCGGCGACACCTGCTTCCGTCGTCAGCAACATGGCGGCAACTGAAGCCGCGTTCTGTATTGCGGACCTTGTGACCTTCGTCGGATCGATAATCCCCGATTTGATCATATCTGAGTATTCTTCTTTGAGGGCGTCGAATCCGATACCTTTCTCACTGCCCTTTACCTTGTCGACAACTACCGAGCCTTCAACGCCTGCATTCATGGCGATCTGCCACAGCGGCTCCTCGAGGGATTTGGCTATGATCATGGCCCCGGTCTTTTCGTCGCCGCTTAAGGTTTCTACAAATTTGAGAAGTTCAGGTATGCAATTGATGTACGCGACGCCGCCGCCGGGTATGATCCCTTCCTCCACCGCCGCTTTGGTTGCATTGAGCGCGTCTTCCACCCTGAGCTTCTTCTCTTTCATTTCCGATTCGGTAGCAGCGCCGACTTTTACGACAGCGACTCCGCCTGCAAGTTTGGCAAGTCTTTCGTTGAGCTTTTCCTTGTCATAGCTGGATGTCGTCAATTCGATCTGCTTCTTTATCGATTCGATCCTGTCCTTGATGGCCTTCTGGCTACCTGCGCCGCTGACAATGATGGTGTTCTCCTTCTGTACCTTGACTGATTTGGCGCGTCCGAACCAAACTGCCTTCATATCTTTCAGCGCCATTCCGGTTTCTTCGGAAACAACCTGTCCACCGGTAAGGATTGCAATATCCTGGAGCATCTCCTTGCGTCTGTCACCGAAACCCGGAGCCTTGACGGCAACGCACGCAACAGTTCCCCTCAATTTGTTCACGACGATGGTCGACAGCGCTTCGCCTTCCACGTAATCGGCAATAATCAGGAGCTTTCCGCCTTCCTTCACCACTAATTCAAGGGCCGGCAAGAGGTCCTGAACGTTGCTGATCTTTTTATCTGTTATAAGGATGAGAGGATTGTCCAGAACGGCTTCCATCTTCTCTCCGTCGGTTATCATGTACGCGGAGATATATCCTCTGTCAAACTGCATGCCTTCTACAATATCAATATAAGTATCCGATGTCTTTGATTCCTCGATGGTTATAACTCCTTCGCTCGTTACCTTCTCCATCGCGTCTGCGATAAGCGAGCCGACCTTTTCATCGCCCGATGATATCGAACCGACAAAGGCGATATCTTCTTTGCCCCTTATTTTCTGACTGTTGCGTTTGAGTGTCTCCACAACATTTTCAACGGCTTTCTCTATTCCCTTTTTAAGAGCCATGGGATTTGCGCCTGAAGCCACATTCCTGAGGCCTTCGCGCACAATGGCCTGCGCCAGCAGCGTAGCGGTCGTCGTACCGTCGCCCGCCACATCGTTGGTCTTGCTCGCGACTTCTCTCAAAAGCTGGGCGCCCATATTCGCAAACGGTTCTTCAAGCTCAATTTCCTTGGCTATTGTGACACCGTCGTTGACGACAGCCGGCGATCCGAATTTCTTTTCGAGCACGACGTTTCTTCCTTTTGGCCCGAGTGTTACCTTCACAGTATCAGCGAGCTTATTGACGCCTTTTTCAATAGACTTTCTGGCTTCTTCGTCGAAGACTATCAATTTTGCAGACATTTTCCATCTACCTCCGTTTATTGTTAGCACTCGGTCATTATGAGTGCTAATAATAGTTTAAGCAAATTGGACATTTCTGTCAATACCTTTCTCACGAATCCAAGGCTTTTCTTATCCCCGAAATGAATTGGCCCGATTTTTTAATAATGGCTGCAGTATCGGGTTCTGACCCGATTATCCTTACTATCGCACTGCCAATGATGACGCCGTCGAAGTGCTTTTTCAAAATCCTTGCCTGATTCTCATCGGATATGCCAAACCCCACCGCCTTCGGGACATCGGCATACCTGCCGATCAGCGCCGCAAAGCCCGCGAAATCGGTATTGAATTGCTTGCGTTCACCGGTTACCCCCAGTGATGATACACAATAAATGAACCCTTTTGCGCCCGTGACCGTGTTTCTGATCCTTTCTTCACCGGACGCAGGCGTCACCAGCGTAATTGCATACAGGCCGCAATCCGATGCCGGATTTTCGATCTCGTGCCTTTCTTCATACGGAAGATCGGGTATGATCAGCCCATCGACGCCATTCGAGGCGCAATCGCGGCAAAAACGCCTTACCCCGTATTGCATGACCGGATTGAAATATGTGAGGAATATGATGGGTGTATCGGTCTTTTGACGAAGCCTGCCAGCCAGCCCTATGACATCGCCCATACGGACGCCTTTTTGAAGCGCTCTTGAGCTTGATGCCTGAATGACCGGTCCTTCGGCGACAGGATCGGAAAACGGTATCCCGAGTTCAATAATGTCAGCGCCACATCTGCACAACTCGACAGCAACCTGTTCAGATACGCCGATATCCGGATCACCGGACATTATAAACGCGATCAGCGCCTTTCTGTTGTCTTTCTTGAGATTCTCAAATACAGCATCTATCCTGTTTGTGCCAATACCTCCGTATGTGTTCATATTTCGCCCCCCGTCATCTCCCTGATGAGACCGACATCCTTGTCTCCCCTTCCCGAAAGGTTCACGATAATTATTTTATCTTTAGACATGGTGGGCGCCAGTTGTCTGGCATAAGCCACAGCATGCGCGCTTTCGAGCGCAGGGATTATGCCTTCGGTCACGGCAAGGTATTTAAACGCATCGATTGCTTCCGAATCGGTTACCGATACATATGAAGCCCTGCCGGTTTTATGGAGATATGCGTGTTCGGGGCCGACGCCCGGATAGTCCAATCCTGCCGAAATTGAATGGATGGGGCTTATCTGCCCGTCATCATCCTGAAGGAAGTAAGACTTCATCCCATGGAAGACCCCGGGACGCCCTGTTGTTATGGAAGCCGCATGCCTTCCGGTCTCGATCCCGTACCCTCCGGCTTCAACGCCAATGAACGCGGTGCAGGCTGAATCCAGGAACGGCCAGAACAGCCCGATAGCATTGCTGCCGCCGCCGACGCATGCAATGAGGCAATCAGGACACCTGCCTTCGGCATCGAGTATCTGTTGTCTGGTCTCTCTGCCGATGATGCTCTGAAAATCCCTGACCATACCCGGGTACGGATGAGGCCCTACCACAGAGCCTATCATGTAATATGTGTCGCCGACATTAGCAGCCCAATCCCTGAGCGCCTCGCTGGTGGCATCCTTCAATGTGGCCGTTCCGCCGTGCACAGGCCGAACCGACGCCCCGAGCAGGTTCATCCGGAATACGTTGAGAGACTGCCTGTCCATGTCCTCTTTTCCCATGAACACTTCGCACTCCATCCCGAAGAGGACAGCGGCAGTCGCAGCAGCTACGCCATGCTGGCCTGCGCCGGTCTCGGCGATCACCCTCTTTTTGCCCATCCTTTTTGCCAGCAGGGCTTGCCCCAGCACATTGTTTATCTTATGCGAACCTGTATGGTTGAGGTCTTCACGTTTGAGATATATCTTCGCTCCGCCGGCGTCTTCGGTCATTTTTTCAGCGAAATATAAAGGTGAAGGCCTTCCGGCATAATGCTTATAGCAGAAGTCCAGTTCACCTTGAAAAACCGGATCATCCTTCAATTCACGGTATCTTTCATCAAGCTCTTTAAGGGCGCCCATCAACGTTTCCGGAACATACATGCCCCCGAACTCCCCGAACCGTCCCCGTAATAAATGCTGTTTATGCGTCTTTTCCATGAAACGCACCATCCTCCCTCACCGAAGCAATAAAATCCATTATCTTGCATTCATCCTTACGGCCTCCGGTCTCCACTCCGCTGCTGACGTCCATCGCATACGGACAATATGGCCTGATCGCACGCACTGCCCCGCCTACGTTTTCCGGATTCAGACCGCCTGCAAGGATTATTTTACAGTCTGCCGCGTCCCCTTGACCTTTCAGGTTTGCGGCAAGGCTCCAGTCAAAGGTTTTCCCGCTCCCGCCATAGCAGCCTGCACAAAAAGAATCGAGTACGATAGCATCAACGGCGACGGCTGCTGAGAACAGCCTGACATCAGCTAAAGAGCCTTCACCGGCAATTCTGAATGCCTTCCAACACTCGCGGCCGCCCAACGCCCGCTTAAGCGCGCAAACATACTCCGGCGTCTCTTCGCCATGGAGCTGGATCACATCAAGACCGCACCGCCGTGATATATCCACGACATCACGCAAATCGCGGTTCACGAATACGCCTACCGTCCTGATACGCGTATCGAGCATCTTTATAAGAACAGAAACCTGATCCGGCGACACCTCTCTTTTGCCGGCGGCAAATACAAAACCGGCATAATCGGGCATGCACCTGTTTAATATCATTACATCCTCTTCACTTCTTATTCCACATATCTTAACCCTGATCATAATGGACCGGACCTCAACTCCGATATACCGCGCTTTATAGAGCGGGACCTCATCAGCGCTTCGCCTATCAGCACCGCGTCTACGCCGGCTTGTTTCATGTACGAGTAATCCCCGGCTGTCCTTATACCGCTTTCGCCTACGGTAACAATTCCTTTGGGGATAAATGGCATCAATTTTCCGGTGACGCCGATATCGACGACAAAGGTGGAAAGATTCCGATTGTTTATGCCGACGACCCTTGCGCCCGCCTGTATCGCCCTCTCGACCTCCGTCAGGTCATGCACCTCGACCAGACAGTCCATCCCAAGGCTCCATGCAGTCTTCCGGAAAGCCTCGATCTCCGCGTCACTCAGGATGGCCGCGATCAGAAGTACGGCATCGGCGCCGATGTATCTGGATTCATAAATCTGCCAAGTATCGACGATAAAGTCCTTTCTAAGGACAGGCAGGCTGCAGCGGGATTTGGCCGAATTCAGGTGATCCGCATGGCCCGAAAAAAAGCCTTCCTCAGTTAGTACCGAGACCGCGCAGACCCCTGATTCCGAATATTCCGCAGCAATCGCCGCCGGATCGAAATCAGGCCTGATCAGCACTGCTGAAGGGGACGCCTTTTTGATCTCTCCGATTATCGAAGGACCCGGATCATCATCGGAACCCCGCCTTTTTCGGGCTTCTTCCCTTATAGAGCGCTCGAAGCCCGCCACCGAATCACGACGGGTCATGCCGTCGCTTTCGTACATATCCAGCCATTCTTTAAGAGGCTTTAATTTCTTCGCGTCTTCGATCTGTTTTCGTTTATAATCAACTATTTTTTGCAGAAACATGCGATTCCGATCCCCTTTTTGTAAAGCAAATAAATTCGTCGAGTTTTTTGGCTGCCAGACCGGAGTCTATTATTTCATCCGCCATACCCAACCCTTGGCGGAGGCTGCCGGCCTTCCCGCCTATATACAACGCAGCGGCGGCATTAAGGAGCAGGACATCCCTGCGCGGGCCTCTTTCGCCGCCGAAAAGCGCCCTGATTATCCCGGCGTTCGTATCGGCGCCGCCCCCCGCCAGGCTTTCTCCCGGAGACGGCTCAAGCCCGAAATCATGCGGCGATACATCGTACTTGCGTATTTCACCTTTATCAAGCTCGTATACCATCGTCGGGGAAGTGACGGTCAACTCATCCATCCCGTCCATGCCGTGGATCACCATCGCCCTGTCCGATCCGAGCTGTTTTAAGACGTTGATCATCTTTTCCGCAGTTCCGGCATCAAAGACGCCTATAAGCTGGCCTTTCGCACCGGCAGGATTGGTAAGCGGCCCCACGATATTGAATATCGATCTGAATCCGAGCTCTTTCCTCGGTCCGGCGGCATGTTTCATCGATGTATGAAACCGGGGCGCGAAAAGAAATCCTATACCTACATGCTCGATACATTCTTCCACCCGAGCAGGCGGAAGACCTATCTCCACACCCAACGCCTCCAGTACATCGGCGCTGCCGCACCTGCCCGAAGCCGACCTGTTACCATGCTTTGCGACATGCACGCCCCCCGCGGCAGCGACTATGGCCGCCGCTGTTGATATATTGAACGTATTGGCACCGTCGCCGCCGGTACCGCACGTATCGATGCAGTAATCCACCTTCGGCGAGATTTTTACAGCCCTCTCCGACATTGCGTTTACGCATCCGGTTATCTCGTCCGCCGTCTCGCCTTTCATCCTCAATGCGGCCAAAAAGCCGCCGATCTGCGCCGGAGACGCAGAACCGTCCATAATGCAGCCTATCGCATCATTCATCTCCTGTCGGTCAAGGTCTTCACCCTCAACTACTTGACTGATAACATCCCTTATCATAGAATGCTCTCCACTCATCTCTTCACATCTCTTCATATCTCTTCATATCTCTTCCCGTCGCTTCCATCGCTTCACATCTTTGTTGGCCGACCTTTAAGAAATTCCTCAGGATATCCTTGCCGCAAGGCGTTAAAATGGATTCAGGATGAAATTGGATGCCATAAACAGAGTAGCGCCTGTGCCTGAGCCCCATTATCTCCCCGAGCGAAGACCTCGCGGTCACTATCAGTTCCGCAGGCAGGGTATCCGGATCCACTATGAGGGAATGGTAGCGCCCGCCGGTTATCCTTTGCGGGAGTGACCTGAAAAGCTCGCAGTTGTTGTCGATATCGATCTCTGAAGCCTTACCGTGCATGAGTTCACGCGTATGGACCACCTTTCCGCCGAAAGCCTCGCCTATGGCCTGGTGTCCGAGGCATACGCCCAGAATCGGTACGCGGCAGCCCATCTGTTTTATTATGCCGATACTGTTGCCCGCATTCACGGGATACCCCGGGCCGGGTGATATGACTATATGCGACGGGGCTTTGCCCATGATCTCTTCGACCGTTATCGCATCGTTGCGGTATACCTCAATATCAGGATCTATCTCGCCCATGTATTGGTACAGGTTGTATGTGAAAGAGTCATAATTATCTATCATTATGATCATCGATGCGTTCAGCCTCCTCTATGGCTTTCAACAGAGCCCCCGCCTTATTCATACACTCATTGTACTCGTTATCCGGCGAAGAATCGGCCACAATCCCCGCGCCAGCCTGTATATACGCCTTGCCGTCTTTAAATAGCATCGTCCTTATGGTAATGCAGCTATCGAGATTGCCGGAGAAGTCGAAATAACATA
>CAZCKQ010000041.1:0-11216 GCA_964499315.1 uncultured Eubacteriales bacterium
GAAATGCTCGATACACCGGGAGTGCTATGGCCGAAGATTGATGACGAGAATACCGCCAAAAGGCTTGCGTTGGTAGGATCGTTCAGCGATGACAAGTTTGACCCCATAGAATTGGCGCAGTATCTTATCGGATTGGTCTACAACCGTTACCCCGAAGAATTTAGCAACAGATTCAAATTGAACGCATCGCCCGAATACTTGATGCAGGATAACCGCGCGGCAATCATGCAGGTCCTTGAGCAAGCGGGATTATCAAGAGGCTGCCTGCTGCCGGGCAATGAAATCGATATTAACAGGATTTCATCTATTATTTTACGAGAATTCAGGGAAGGCAAGATCGGCAGAATATCTCTTGAGACCCCGGGGGGACAATAGGTGAACGGTATGTTCAAAGCAAAACCTTTTGAGATCGAAATGCAGAGGCTCAGGAAGATGTGTACATATGAAATAGAGGCCAGATCCAGAGGGTATCGCCGCATCGCCGGAGTCGACGAAGCCGGAAGAGGACCACTTGCAGGGCCTGTGGTGGCTGCAGCGGTTATATTGCCTTCGGATATGCTGATTGAACATATAAATGATTCTAAAAAACTATCTGCAAGGCAAAGAGAGTATCTGGCCGGTATAATTTTTGAAAGGGCTATATCGGTAGGCATCGGGATTGTAGATGAAAAGCAGATTGACGATATCAATATACTCAATGCAACAAAAATCGCCATGAAAAAATCTATTGCCTCATTATCTGTCGTGCCCGACATGATTCTTATCGATGCTGTCAAATTAGATGGCATCGGCATAGCGCAAAACCCGATTATAAAAGGCGACAGTCTAAGCATAACGATAGCCGCGGCGTCAATAATCGCGAAAGTCACCAGGGACAGGATAATTGACGAGTTTGACGAACAATATCCCCAATATGGATTCAGGAATCATAAAGGTTACTGTACCAAAGAACATGTTATGGCCATCAAAAAATATGGAGTTTGTCCTATCCACAGGCAGACCTTTCTGAAAAACATTGTCTAGGATTACTTACAGATCATTGGGGATGGAAGGGGAAAAGGCTGCGGCAGAATATCTTTTGGAAAAAGGATATGATATTAAAAGACGCAATTACCGCTTCGGTAAATTCGGGGAAATAGATATAATAGCCGAGATTTCCGGAGTCACATGTTTTATAGAGGTTAAATCCAGAAGTTCCGCCAGGTTTGGCACCCCGTCGCAATCTATCGACAAAAAGAAGATAATGAAAATCAGAAGATTAGCTTCAATCTATTTATCGGAAAACGGTCTGATTGATTGCCCGATCAGGTTTGACGCGGTGGAAGTCGAATTTAGCTTGTACGGTGGTGATTCATTAAAAATAAAAAGTATAAATATGATTGAAAACGCATTTTAAAGAGCTCGTGATGATCTGCGCTCCGGCTGGAGTCCAGCCTTTGCTCGACTGTCACAATATGGACAGTCTTAGTTCGAACCTTGCAATTGCAAGGCTCTTCTCTCTGACTTTCAATGAGCCTTAAGCGCATAAAGCGAGACCCATTGAAAATCTTTGACCGAATTCTACAAAGCCACGCAGACCTTGCAGAACTCTTGACCCGACCATCACGAACCCTTGCAGCATTATTGTTCCCGCAATGGACAACAATAAACATGGAATTTTATGCATTTAATCGTCTTGAATTATTCAAAACAATATAATAGAATTTATCTGAAAAACACATTGGATACGGAGGCTTTATGGAATTATCCAGAAAATCCTTATCAATAAAAGAATCGCCGACATTGGCCCTGGATGCAAAAGAAAAGAAGATGAGGGCGGAAGGGAAAGATGTGATCGGCTTTTGCGCCGGACAGCCGGATTTTGATACGCCCGGATATATCAAAGAAGCCGCAATCAAAGCAATCAACGAAGGATTCACCAAATATACACCCGTGGCAGGCGATTTGGGTTTGCGCAAAGCAATATGCAATAAATTCAGCAGTGACAATGGCCTTGAATACTCACCTGAAAACATTGTCGTCAGCAATGGAGCAAAACATTCTCTGATGAATGCATTTCAGGCCATCTTAAATCCCGGTGATGAAGTAATCATACCCGGTCCTTATTGGGTATCCTATCCTGAAATGGTCAGGCTTGCTGACGGTATCCCCGTATTTGTCGATGCTTCTGAGGAGAATGGTTTCAAAATCGGATTCAAGCAGCTTCGTAAAGCTATTACAAAAAAGACAAAAGCAATTGTGATAAATTCTCCGAGCAATCCGACCGGTATCTTATATACAAAGGACGAATTGCTTCAGATTGCGGATATTGCCGAGGAAAAAGGTATTTTCATCATCTCGGATGAAATTTATGAAAAACTTGTATACGATGATAACAAGCACATCAGCATCGCGTCGCTAAATAGTAAAATCAAGGATCTTACGATAATAATCAACGGCGTTTCAAAGACCTATGCAATGACAGGATGGAGGATCGGCTATTCCGCGTCCAGTCAGAAGATCTCAAATTTGATGTGTAATATACAAAGTCATGCGACTTCAAATCCTAATTCAATAGCGCAGAAGGCCGCCGAGGCCGCCCTCAACGGCCCGCAGGACGATTTGAAAGCAATGGTTGCGGAATTCGCCGCCCGAAGAAATTATATGGTGGAGAGGATAAATTCGATAAACAAGCTCTCCTGCATACGGCCGGCAGGCGCCTTCTATGTGATGATGAATATCTCTAAACTTATCGGTAAATCCGTTTCCGGACGAAGGATATCCTGCCCTGATTGTTTTGGCGAGGCATTGCTGGATATTGCCGGAGTCGCGGTAGTACCGGGTTCCGGTTTTGGAAGCGATAAACATGTAAGGCTGTCCTATGCGACCTCGATGGAGAATATCAAGGAAGGTCTTAATAGAATAGAAAGATTTATCGACATATAATATGACTTATAAGAATAGGATGGCTGAATTTGAATAGTTTATACGAGAGTCCCTTTAATACCAGGTACGCAAGCAGACAAATGCTCGAGTTGTTTTCCTCCGATACCAAATTCCGATTATGGAGGCAGCTCTGGATTACCCTTGCGGAAGCTGAAAAACAACTTGGAATTGCCATTACGGACAAACAGATTGACGAGCTTAAGAAATTCAAGGACGATATCAATTATGATGTAGCCGAAAAGAAAGAAAGAGAACTCAAGCATGACGTAATGGCCCATATACATGCTTATGGCGAGCAGTGTCCCGAAGCCAGAGGCATTATTCATTACGGAGCCACTTCCTGCTATGTAACGGATAACGCCGATATCATAATAATGAGAATGGGCCTGGAACTGATAGCTCGTAAACTCTTGGCGGTAATAAAAGCGCTAACCTCATTCGCATTACAATATAAAGACCTGCCTGCGCTCGGATTCACCCATCTTCAGCCCGCGCAGCTCGTAACGGTAGGGAAGAGGGCTTGTTTATGGATTCAGGACCTGATGATGGATTATGAGGACTTCGAATATATCCATAAAAACATGAAGCTGCTCGGAAGTAAAGGCACAACCGGCACGCAGGCAAGTTTTCTGAAAATATTCGAAGGCAATCACGAAAAAGTCAGGCAGCTCGACAGCCTGATCGCACAGAAGATGGGGTTCAGCGAGGTTTTTCCGGTCTCGGGACAGACATATACACGCAAACTCGACAGCAGGATCGCAAACGTTCTGTCCGGTATAGCCCAAAGCGCGAGCAAATTCAGCTATGATATGCGGTTGCTGCAAAGCATGAAAGAACTGGAAGAGCCGTTCGAATCATCTCAGGTCGGATCTTCGGCCATGGCTTACAAACGCAATCCGATGAGATGCGAAAGGATCACGGCATTGAGCAGATACGTCATCGTTAATTCACTCAACCCTGCATTGACGGCAAGCACACAATGGCTCGAAAGGTCATTGGATGATTCCGCCAACAGGAGGATTTCCATTTCTGAGGCATTCCTGGCGGTTGATTCAATACTTAATATATATCTCAACGTTGTCAAAGGTATAGTCGTGTATCCGGCAGTTGTAGCAAAACATGTAAAGGCTGAGCTGCCTTTCATTGAAACAGAAAATATCCTGATGTCATCGGTAAAAAGAGGGGGAGACCGTCAGGAACTGCATGAAAAGATCAGAAAACACGCTATGGAGGCATCCAGAAAGATAAAATCCGAAGGCGGGGAAAATGACCTCATGCAAAGGATCGTCGCCGACAAGTCTTTCAGGCTATCGGCAGATTCGGAACACACTCTGGATCCGTCGGATTTTACCGGACGTTCTGCCGGTCAGGTGGAGGAGTATATCAGAGGCCATATCGAACCATTCCTGCAAAGATATCTGGTTAATACAGATGAATATGAATTTAAGTATTAGCGTTGTTGAAATGAACATTGTAATGATATAAAATTATTTATATGTAATCCGGAGGCTTTATTATGATTAGCAAGTTCAGCAGCATTCCCTTGTATGTTCAGCTACGGGATATCATTGTTGAAAAAATCGAAAGCGGCGAATATGGTGAAGAATATAAGATACCATCCGAGCAGGAACTGTGCGATATGTTCGATATCAGCAGACCTACTGTGAGACAAGCTATAAGCGAACTCACCAACAGCGGCTATTTATATAAAGAAAAGGGTAAAGGTACTTTTGTTTCAAAACTTGGAGCACGGATCGAAATCAAAAACTACTCCGGTTTCACCGATTCGATTCTCGACAGCGAAGTCCCGGGAAGCAAGTCCATAACATCAATAAGGACATTATCCTCAAACGACAGCAAAATACCTTTGGACAGTGTGTTCACGAATCTCGGCGGCACAGGTTCATCGGGATTTTGTGAAATCAGGCATGTCACATCAGTTAAAAACGAAATCTTAGCTTTACATATTTCGTACATACCTTTGGATGTTTTCCCTGAAATAGAGGATGATATCCGCGGCAAACGCCCGTCGTATGATATCATGAAAGGCAAATATCCGCTGGTTCCGATCAGGTCAAAGAGCTCCGTCGAAATTGCGTTCTGTGATCAGGCCGATGCGCAGATACTGATGGTACAGGTCGGTCAGCCATTATTCAGGGTTGAGACCGTTCTCACATCAAAAAGCGGACAAGTCGTCGAACTGATCATTTCTAAATACCGCTCTGACAAATGCAAAATAATATTTGAAAAGAGCAAGTAACGCTTTATTTTATCTTAATCCCGAATATCTTCAGGTCATAAGAGCCCACAACTATCATGTTATCAAATATTGCGGGCGAGCCTTCAACATTTCGCCCAAGTGAGATCGTATCCAGTTCCGAGCCGTCTTTTGGGTCTATCAGATGCATATCCCCATTAAAATCACATAATACCATATACGTTTTGCCATCTGAGCCCAGAAAATCAACAGGTGAACTCCAGCTGTAATACTCGAGATGACGGTTCCATACCTCAGCGCCTGTTTCCTTATCCAGAGCGATAAGGCTGCCGTCCATATTTGACCCGGTTTTGGCAATGTTGTAGATTATCACGTCGTCTATATCATTTTTTCCTATAACCGGGGTAGCAAGAGCCCCGCCGTTGATGTAAGAATCAAACTTGCAATTGTAATCTTTTTGCCATATAAGTGTCCCATTCAACGCATCAAACTTTCTGATCGAACAATTGGCAGATGATTTTCCGTTCTGCTGGCAGCGCAGATCGACTTCGTTTGCCGTGTAGATGAAGACTCCGTCATCAGTCTCATCAAGAACTATGGTGCTGTCTGTATCATCTTCCACATCGGCTATCCATAATGGTTCCAAAGTATTTATATCGACGCATTGCAGCGTGCCGCCGTTATCCGCAAAATACATCAGGTTACGGTAAAATACCGGTGAATTCTCGATTCCGAGCTTGCTTCCGTATGTGTTTTTATATCTGTATTTGGTAACGTCAGGATCCATTGTTATCGTTGCATTCTGCCTGTCGAATACGGTATTGAGCTTAACCTTATATACAAGGCCGTTTTCCGCGCATTCGATGAAAGTATCGGTAAATCTGTCCACTAAACCCGAAGAATCGAAGGCGCCCCACGTGGTGACAGGGGCCACCGGATCCTTGCCCGGGATGGAATAAAGCAGTTTTTGGTCTATCAGGTTGAATATCCTGTATAAGAACTGGCCATATTTATTACCGTTCTTGTCGATTCCCTGACCGACGTACAGCAGCGGGTATCCTCTCGGATCTATCACGCCCGTGCCTTTTATGGGGAAGCCGATAGTGATCTTCGGCCTTGTCGGTTTGCCGGTTTCAAGATCAAGAAAATAAATATTTCCGTCAAGTGTAGGATAAATTACTTCGACCAGATCCTTCTCCTTGAAATCATCACCGATGTTCATCATTTTCCTAATATCTTCAGGCCAGCGGACAAGCAATGGCTGTCCCGTCCATCCTACGCCGGGCCATATGTCGATTACTCCAATATTATGAGTCCAAATGATTTCCAGCTTCTTTTCGTTGATTTCATGTACTCCGAACGCAGCTGAATTTCTGGCCGGATTCCCCCTGAAAGTCAGGACCCCGTCAATTTCGACATAATCTTCAGGCGGCGCGAACGCAATATTATAACCGGGCTCATAATCCTTCACTATCTCATTATTGCTGTTGTAAACGCGGTAGTTGATCGAAGAACCGTCGGTAAAGGATTTCGTTGAGGTACCGTCGGCATTCTTCTTTGTGTCTGCCAGTGTTGCCGGCGGCGTAGGTTTTATTATGTTTTCGCCGGGTATAAATGACTTGACAGGAGTAGGCGACGGGGAAGAGTCCGGGGCCAAAGAGGGTGTAGCATCACCTTGCCCCGTTTGGGTATCGGCAAACATACCTGCCGATATATCTGGAAACAGGTTGATAATGCCCGCTTGGTTAAATGCTATGAGTGCGGCTATGCATAATACAATAAATATCGTAATATTCCTGGCTCTTTTATTCCTTCTCCTGCGTCTCCTCACGTACATTGTACTATTCTCCTATATTTATTGCCCTTCATTTTCTACGAAGTCATAAACAATTTTGGACATTTCCGCAATGACCCCGCAAGCCTGATCGAAATTTACATTGTCCGACATCACCGATAAAATATAAGGCGTTTTTGCGAAAACAATCCCGACATCGTTGGCCGTATTTGTAAAATTGCCGATTTTGTGCGCAACTTTGACATCTTTAGGAAGGAGGGCGTCTATCCTGTCTTTAAAAACCGTGTTTTCCAAGTCGTGCATCAAATCTCCGACAACGTCCGGATTATCCAGCCAGAACCTGTACAGTTCTTTTGTGTATATAGCCATATCTTTCGGGCATGACCTGTGCCTTGCTTTGTAGTACACCTGCCCCCCGAGGTCGGTCATATATTGCTGGATGTTGTCTATCCCCAGGAGCCTTATGATCATGTTGATACCGCAATTATCGCTGTATACGATGGATAGGCGGGAAGTCTCCCTCACGGTATATTGCGTACCGAAGGACTTGCCTTGAATAATCCCGGTACCAGGCTCAAAGTCTTCCTTTTGATAGGTAAGTATGGCATCCGGATCAACTTCTCCCGACTCTATCTTTCTGTACAAAAACAGGTTTATAGGGAGTTTTGAAGTGCTTGCCGCGATATATTCATCGGTATCATTGATCCCGAACTCCTGCCCGGTCGCAAGATTAATAAAATAAACGCCATATTTGCCTGATTGCTCTGAAATATAATCTTCCAATTTTGATTTCAAAGTATCAATATCAATGGATGGGGTAGGGGTCGGATCGGGTTGGGTTGCCACAGTCGTTGAAGTCTCTGCATCAGAAATGCCGCTTGTGCTCGCGTCGGCGTTAATTGCAGAATTCGAAGACGAATCGGAGGTTTGTGTATTTGCCGGATCCGTTTTGCCGCTGCCAAATAAATCAGTATATCTTTGAAGACAAAAAAACACCACCAACACAGCAAGCAGGGAATAGGCAGCAATAGCAATGGCCCTAAGCTTATATCTCCGTCTTCTGGTTTTATTCATTCTCATATTATTATCCTTTTAGGGGTACTTTTACCAATTATTTTTTGTTATTCCATCTGTTGTTATAACATCATATTAAAATAAATTATAGTTAATACAGCGTGGTTTGTCCACACAATATCAGTTTATAATTTAAGACTGTCCGATTGTATAAAAAGTTCCCTCCATCATATGGAAATAGGGCACATGATATAATTAAACGAAATAAAAATTATGTTCAATACGATATAGGGGAATGATATATTCAGGTTTATTTTCTTCCCGTATAACTGTATAATTGATTATAAGGCTTAAACCTTATAATTTAAAAATGATTATGCAGGAGTTGCCTACTAATGAAGAATATTTACGAGATGCCGATAGTTTTAAAAGATTTCCTTGCTTATATGGAAACTATCAAAGGCAAATCCCCGAACACTATCCAGGTGTATTTTTATGACCTTCGCCTCTTCTTCCGCTATCTCAAGCAACAAAGGGGCCTCATAGCCAACGGCATTGACTTCGACAAAATTCCTATTGATGATATTACCATCGATATTTTAAGATCTGTAACATTGAGCGATCTTTATTCCTACCTCTCATTTGTCAGCAGTAAACGGGATAATCTGGCCAGTTCACGCGCGCGCAAAGTCGCGAGTATAAAATCCTTTTTCAAATATTTGACAAACAAGGCCAAACTCCTGGACGAGAACCCCGCGAACTAGCTTGAATCGCCGAAGATCAAAAAGGCCCTTCCGAGATACCTCGAGGTCAATGAAAGTATTCAATTGCTCTCATCCATTAATAAAAAGCCGGGCAAAGGGAGTTTTGACTATACAGCGCGTGATTACGCGATCATTACATTCTTTCTTAACTGTGGCATGCGGCTATCGGAACTGGTAGGAATAAATCACAGCAGCATTAAGGACAACGCGCTCACCATCATGGGAAAAGGCGGCAAAGAACGGACTATTTATTTAAATCAGGCTTGTCTGGATGCATTAAGCAAGTATAATGACCATATTAGCAAACTTAAATCAGAAAACCATTTTATCGCAAAAGACAAAGACGCCCTTTTTCTTAGCGGACGACGGACACGCATCAGTAAAAATACCGTACAGTATATCGTTAAGAAATACATACGCGAAGCGGGCCTTGATCCCAACCGTTATTCTACTCATAAACTCCGCCATACCGCGGCCACGCTGATGTACAAGTACGGGAACGTAGATATCAGAACTCTGCAGAAGCTGTTGGGACACGCCAGCATTTCAACAACGGAGATTTATACCCATCTTGACAACAAACAGCTTAAAGACGCTGTCAACAGCAATCCGCTGGCTAATTACACCCCCGGCTGATTGCCCGTTGAATAATCCATGTTTACTAATGATACAAATATAATTATAATGGTATAAGCACTTGGAAGCATTATGGGATATAAACAAAATGAATATGCGTAGGTTTTACCTGCTGGTCAGTACATTTTCATTATTTATACTTTTTATAGCAGGCTTTCTGATGATGAATTATCTTAAGGCCTATTCAATCTCAGGCGAAGATCCTGACGGAGGCTTGTTCTCCGATATTATTACAGATATCAAAACATCTTCTGAGCCCTTTAATGTCCTGATACTCGGCGGCGATAAAGTCAACCAAAACACCGATACGATACTGCTGGTAAATTTCAATCCATCGGATTGCAAGACGAGTATAATGTCGATACCCCGCGACACAAGGGTCAAAATCAACGGCAGGACCCGTAAAGTCAATTTCGCTTATCATAACGGCGGCGCAAATCTTGCCATCAGTACGGTCCAGGATCTTCTGGACGTCAATATAAAATACTATGTATACATAAATATTTCATCATTCAGGACCATAATAGATATACTAGGGGGCGTCGATTTTTACGTGCCCGTCGATATGGATTATGACGATCCCACCCAAAATCTGCACATACATTTAGACAAAGGGCAACAGCATCTCAACGGAGCGCAGGCTGAACAGTACATGAGGTTCAGACAGCCCAACCCCGGTGCAGGCAAAGAAATATACAAGTACTACGACGGGACGGACATGAACAGGATCACGGCCCAACAAGCCTTCATAAAAGAATTCATCAAACAAAAGATGAACGTGTATTATCTGCCGAGATTAAACAGCATAATCAACACAATTTTTAAAAATATTAAAACCAATTTCACAATGAGCGAGATCCTCAATCTATCTAACTATATCGGTAAAATAAAGTCCGAAGAGATAAACTGGTTCACACTGCCGTGTAAAGCAGTCCAGACCGATTTGTTTTACTACGTTATTAACAGCAATGAGGCATCGGAAATAACTTCCGAATATTTCTCAGCTGAACCGACTCAATTCAATGATGTCAATAACCACAGTGACGAAGATGACAGTGAAAAGCCTGATAATAACAGTAATAACAAGAACAACGGTGATAATGGCAAAAAAAACGATAATACCCAATCCACAGATACCATTGATAATCCCTCAAACAGCGAATCGTCGCTGGACGGTGAGCAGACGCCGGCGCCATGATAAAAGCAAAAATATTTACGGGGTATTGAATGTTCGATTTTGTTGAAAAAATAATGTCCGAAATAATCAGGATCATAAACGGTCTGGGATACTGGGGCATAGCCGGAGGTATGGCTATCGAGAGCGCCTGTATACCATTACCCAGCGAGGTGGTCCTCCCTCTTGCCGGCAACATGGCCGCAAATGGTCATATTACGATGATCGGCGCCAATATCGCAGTTGCGCTCGGAAGCCTGTTCGGTTCGCTGCTCGCCTACTTTGCAGGGTATTACGGCGGTCGGCCATTCATCCTTAAATACGGCAAATTCCTGCTGATTTCAAAGGACCATTTTTTTAAAGCAGAAAAGACCTTTAATAAATATGGAGGCGCGGCAGTCTTCTTCGGCAGATTGCTCCCGGTAATAAGGACGTTTATTTCGCTGCCGGCCGGAATGGCAAAATATGATATCAGGAAATTCGTGGTATACTCTCTTGCAGGCATGATACCATGGAACTTCATATTAATATGGTTTGGGTTCAATTTCGTCAAGACCTATGAAACTGTCATCAGACCAATTTTTAAGCAATTCGAATACGTAATATTGGTTTTGATTGTTTTATCGGTTTTATTCTTGTTTATACGACATGCTGCCAGGAGGAGGCGTCCAAAGACATACAATGATTGAT
>CAZCKQ010000042.1:0-11075 GCA_964499315.1 uncultured Eubacteriales bacterium
TGGTGGAGATGAGGGGGATCGAACCCCTTACCTCTTGAATGCCATTCAAGCGCTCTCCCAGGTGAGCTACACCCCCAGATATCCTTATAGGCTAAAAACGCTGCAACAATAAAATTATTTTATAGCACTTGCAACAAATTTTCAAGATACAAAACCGAGAAGGAGGAAGCTGTATGATACAACTTCCTCCACCCGAATGGCTTAACTCACTTTTGAGTTACTATTTGCTGAACGCATTCAAATCAATTGATTCTGCTTTCTTTACAGCATCGTCCCATCTCTTCTTGTGATGCTCGAATGATTGTTCGGCGCCCATATTCTTGCATTCTTCTATGATCTTTTTCTGCATAGCTTCGAATTCCGCATCGGAATTTGTCAGCATGCACTTAATCATATTGACATTAAGGTAATTCATTAATTTTCCATCAATCAACTTGATTTCAGCAGATGTAGGCTCCACAAACTTATCGAAGAAAGCCACAATCGGCTGGTTGTCGGTCAACTGCTTCTCTAACACTTCGCCGGGCCATGTGACGCCATAGTGCTCGCAAAAATCCACCCAAAGCGGTTTAGTCTTGGCTTTTGCGACATAATCCTCGTTCCTGCTATAGTCGAGAGGACAATTGTACTTAGGATCAGTAGCGTTGTTCTGCAGCAGGTTCATATTCCAATATTTCATCAAGCCCGTTTTTTGCTGCCAGTTCGCATCGGAAGCGATCAAATTCTTAAGTTCTTCAGTTCTCTGCGGAACGCCGTTGACTACTTCCCAATCCTTGCCTTCAATACCGTTGAACAGCAATCTCGCGCCTTCATACGAACCTATGAAGTTGAGAAAGTCCATTGCTCTTTCGGGATTTTCGCATTTAGTTGTAATGCCTGTCAGTCCTCTTCCGGTGACCGGGCTATATGAGCCGCTAAAGAACGTCTTTATCTTGTCAGGCATCTTTATAGGCATAAAACCCCGTTCAGGATGCCCGGCCTGTCCTGCGACGGCTTCATAGCTGGAAACTGCCCAGTCTACTGTATGGAAATATATCCTATCGCTGTTGACTTTCTCAATGAAGTTTTCATATGTCTGGGTAACGCAATCAGGGTCCATTATGCCTGCCTGATGACATTTGTTCCAGAACCTCACGCCCTGCCACAGAACACTGTTGGTGTCTGTAATCTGGGGTCTCACTTCATTGGTCCTCAAATCCATATCAATGAACATTTCCCTCTCAGACAGACAATTATTCAATGCCTGATGCCATACGGTAAAGTTCCATAAATTCCAATCCTTAAACCATGGCGAGACGCCATAGGCCTTTTTGCCCTCGGAATTGGTAGGATGCCTTTTCATAATTTCTTTAAGCATTGGTATTACTTCATCGATACTATCTTTGACCGGTGGATACCCGATTTCCTTGTAGTAATCCCATCTTATCATCATGCCGAAGCCGCTTGCGATCCAGTATTTTATCTGGGGAGGCGTATTCCCGGCGGAAGGTCCCGAGATGAAATAAAGCTTCTTGTCAGGTCCGCCGTAAACTTCTTTGGAAAATGACAGTTTCTGCGGACATTCCTCGAGAAGCGTCTTTCCATGCTCTTCGAGCAACGGAGTCATGTCGACCATGTAGTTTGCCTCGATCAGTGTCTGAGGAGTGGCTATGGCTCCACCGCCGCTGACTATGGTGTCAATGGACAGGATGTCCGGAAGGTCTCCGCTTCCCAGCATGGCAGCCATTTTATCGTTAGTCCCGTGAAACTCAACATCAAGCGTGATTCCTAGCTTGTTTTTAATCTCCAAGGCAATAGGATCGTTCTGTACGCCCGATGAAAAACTGCCGCCGGCAAGCCACCCGTAGTAGCTGAGTGTGACAGGCTCCAAATCTTTTTCTTCAACAGTTGACGACGTTTCCTGCGTTGTCGTGCCGGGCTCCGGCGTAGCGGGTTTGCATGCGATTAATGATGTAATGAACATGACCGCCAGCAACAATGCAAGAATTTTTGCTAAATTCTTCTTCATTGAAAGACTTACCTCCTTTAAATATTTGGCTAGCTTAGAACAAATTTGTCGAATCCGGTTGTCTGATCATTTCTTAGATCAATAAACATCACCACCTTGATACAGCTTATTGTATTTGTATTCAACCCTTGACAGCGCCTAGCATGATGCCTTTTACAAAATAGCGCTGCAAAAGCGGATACACAATTATAATCGGAATCGTGGCAATCATGGTTATTGTCATTCTTACCGAAGAAGGGGTCAGCATTGCCATCCTTTTCGCAACTTCTTCGCCTAACTCGCCTTGCATTGTACTCATACTTCTTGCAAGAGCCTCGGATTCTCTGAGATATCTTAAAAGCGTATACTGCAAGGTTTGAAGATTATTGGCCCTGACGAGGAAGAAGTTGTCGGTCCATGCATTCCACTGGCCTACGGCGCTGAATACCGCGATAGTGGCTACAATAGGCATGGACAGCGGAAATATGATCCTGATGAACGTAGTAAAATAATTAGCCCCGTCTATCATGGCTGATTCCTCCATAGACGGAGGTATCTGTTCTATATATGTCTTTATGAGGATCAGGAAGAAACCGTTCACTGCCCACGGAAGTATGTAAAGCAGGAAATTGTTCTGAAGCCCGAGGGTTCTCATCGTAATGTACCATGGAATCAGCCCTGCATTAAGATACATGGTGATTACCACCATCCGGTAAAAAAACTTTCTTAAAACCAGTTCTTTCTTTGTAATTACGTAGCCGAATATCGCGCAGCTGAATACAGTGACAATAGTACCGACCACCGCTCTGGCTACCGATACGAACGCCGCATTCGGTATTCCTTTCAGTTTTATGACATTAGCGTAATTAAACAGCGTTATCCCTTTGGGAAACAGAAACACGCCGCCTTTGGCTGCTTCCTGCGGATTGCTGAGCGAAATGATGAATATGTAATAAAACGGGTATATGCATATAAGGGCAAAGAGCACCATCAACGTATAATTAATTGTGTTGAATAATACATTCTCCGTCTTGCTGCTTATTGAAATCCTCATATGTCAGTCTCTCCTCGATTAGATAATTGAATCGCCTCTGACTTTTTTAGCTACCCAGTTTGCAAAAAACAACAGAGTCACGCTTACTACCGTTTTAAATATGCCTAAGGCAGTTGAAAATGAAAACTCGTTCATCGATATTCCGATACGATACGTATAATAATCAAATACCTGCAGTTTCTCCTGCACCAAGGCATTCATAAAGACATAATAGTGCTCAAACCCGTTTGACAGCATATTGCTGATGGCAAGCAGCAACAGGACTATGTAAGTGGATAATATGCCCGGAATGACGACATGTATTATCTTCCTGTATCTTCCGGCACCGTCGATTCGCACCGCGTCATATAATTCACTATCGATTCCGGATATTGCAGCAAGGTAGATTATCGCACTGAAGCCTACGTTTTTCCATACATTTACCCCCGTCTGGAAAAACCATGCGATATCCGAATTGGTCAATATAGACGTAGGTTGGTCGATTAACTTCAAATTAAGCAGCAGATGGTTAATAAAACCATCATCTGTGGCAAACGCGGCATAAAATATCGCGTACACAAGAACCCAGCTTATGAAGTTTGGAAGTGTCGTTATTGTCTGGATAGATTTTTTAAAATACTTGCTGCGTATTTCTGAAAGCAGGATTGCGAATATAGCGGGAAGCGGAGTTAATAATATGTGTAAGAAGCTCATCACCAAGGTGTTTCTCATTACGTCGAGAAGCTCGCTTCCGCTTTTAAAATCAAGAGCCATAATGAAGTATTTGAGTCCGACGAACTTGTTTATATCCAATGGCAACCCGGGTTTATAATCGAAAAATGCTATCGCCCATCCGAACAGGGGTATGTAATTGAATACAAAGACCATTACTATAAACGGCAAAGCCATCGATAGTAATACAACCTTATTAATACGAAATCTCTTTTTTCTCGGTAGTAGTGGCTGATATGTAGATTCGAGAGCAACATTTTCAGGTTTCACTAATTTAGCAACCTCCATATCGTTTGATCGAAAATCATCACATCTATCATAAAAAAAGACTGCCGATAATTAAAGTTCACAATTATAGCTAAACTATCTTAATTATAGTACAAGAACTGATAATTGAAAATAACAAAATCTGTAATGACATACTTTGTAAGTTGTGCAGCCGCACGTCTATTGATATAATGTTCGGGGTGCGGTTCATATGATTAAAAATATTTACAATAAATTTCTCCATCAAAAATTCTTTAACAAAATTTTGCTACTCAACTTCCTGATAATAAATGTTACACTATTTTCGCTTGCGCTTATCATGTCGTTAAATATCAGCTCGATCTTACAGGAAAAAGAGATACTGTTCAATACGCAGATATTGGAGAGTATCAGCAATTATATGGAACGAATGCACTCTACCGCAACTAATACTCTCAAACAGCTTTATTTGGAGAATGACAGATCCACTTACAGAGTATTGGATTTCATTCAATACGATTACGACAAGCTCAGTGATGAGTACATCAACACCAAGCAACGCTTTGATAATTATATTGCCACCAATTTGTTCCGCAATAAAGAAATACAAAACATAATTATATATAAGAATATCAACGAATCGATCATGATTTCTGAAAAAGGCAGACTTATTACAAGGGAAATCGACACAACAGCAAAGAATTCCTGGCAGATGGATACACAACAAGGGTTCGGGATATTGCCGGCGAACACGCCCGATTACATTAATGGAGATAAAAAAATATACTCATTAGTTGCCAATATTTTTACAACCGATACTATGATCAGCATCGGTAAAATAGTGATCGATTTTGATCCGGAAACAATTAAAACCGCATATTCGAAATATTACAGGGACGTAATCGGGACTTTGCTGGTCGTTACATCCGATGGAGGTGTAATCTTTGATTCGTCAAACCGGTTTTATGGAAGCAAGTATCCCGGTATCCAGACGCTGCGCACCAACGGACGATATACTGATGAAGAAAATATTATAAACAGCCTCGGCATTAACAAGAACGGCATCATAGTAGCAGCCATCATCCCAAAATCGGAAATTCTGTCATCAATAAATCACACGCAAAATATGATTTTCATAGCTGCTCTTATATGCGCTATAGTATCGCTGCTGATCTCCATAATCGGGGTCAACTTTTTCTCCAAACGTGTCAATATGCTTGTTGGCGCAATGAGGAATGTACGTAAAGGGAATTTTTCTGTACAAATACCATTAAAAAACCAGCAGGATGAAATTGGGGTTATCGCTAAGAGTTTCGAGGACATGTGCAAAGATTTAAGAGAAAATATAATAAAAGTTTACGTCTCAAATATAAAACAAAAGAATGCTGAACTTAAGGCTTTACAATCCCAGATCAACCCCCATTTTCTATACAACACACTCGAAGCTATCAGGATGAGGGCCCATGTCAAAGGAAATGAAGAAGTCAGCGATATGATATCCATTCTTGCAACAATGTTCAGAAGCACTATAAAGGAAGACATGATAATTCAGATCCGTGATGAACTTAAATACTGCAGAATGTATATGGAATTATTTAAAATAAGGTTCAAGGATAACCTTACCGATTTTTATGATGTTCCTGAAGAAATACAGGAATACGGTATAATCAAGCATTTAATTCAACCGATTTTTGAAAATTATATAGTCCACGGCATCAAACAAGGCGAAGAGGATAATTGGTTCCGTGTAAAAGGCAGTAAGGTCGGCGACGATATCATCCTCGAGTTTTCTGACAACGGAAACGGCATCAGCCAGAGCGATCTGGAGATCATCAAAAAAAGCATGGACAATTATAGTGAGAGCACAAATTTGAGTATCGGTCTGGCCAATATTAATGAAAGAATTAAAATTACTTTTGGACTTAAGTATGGAATAGATATTTCCAGTGAGGATGGCAAGGGAACTAAAACCACTTTGAGAATCGCCGCAAAGACAAAGGAGGAATTGACAGAATATGTACAAGGTTTTAATTGCTGACGACGAACTATTTATACTCGAAGGGTTGCGGGAAATAATCAACTGGGAAGAGCATGGTCTTGAAATTGGAGGAGAAGCAACCAATGGTATTGAAGCGCTCGAAATTATCAAGTCAACAAAAATCCATATTCTGGTTACAGATATAAAAATGCCGAAAATGGACGGATTGGAACTTATAAAAATAATCAGGGATTCTTATCCCGAGATTAAGGTTGTAATAATCAGCGGATACGATGACTTCGGACTATTAAAGAAAGCTATGAAATACGGCATAGAGAATTATCTGCTAAAGCCGGTGAACACAGATGAGCTATCATCCACCTTGTTGAACATTGTTGACAAGATAGATATTGAGATTTTCAGACAAAGCAGTCTGCGCGAAGGCACCGATATCCTGAGGGCTAATCTCCTGCAAAGATTGGTTTCCAATACCATAAGCGAAAGTGAGTTTATTGAAAAATCTGTTTTTTTAAACTTGAATTTTAACTATAATCAATATATCGTGTGTGTCTTAAGATTCTTAAGTGGCGGCGAACAAAAACGCAATTCCGATCAAATTGCGAATAATATATGTAATGAGCTGCTGTGCAATAACATGTCCGGTACGGAAAATGGCTTATCCTTTAGTGACTTAAATGGCGATATTGTGATCATATTTTTCGGAAATGAACTTAAGAGAGTGGAAATAAACTGTGTCATCAGGCAATGCATACAAAGGATTAATGCGCAAGACATGGATGTTTTCGCGGCAATCGGCGATTTGCAGAAAGATTTCCGCACAATTCATCAAAGTTACGAAAAGGCAAGAGACCTGATCGAATATCACCTGATCCTTCCTCCAAACAGTATTATTGATTACGAACGTATAGAGAAGGCAACCTGCGAAAGAGAGAGGTCGGTCAATATCGACCATGAATCTTTGAAACAGCTTATCATATCGAAGAATAAGCAGGCTGTCATGGAATTCATAATCGGCATTTTCAACCAGATACAGCAAATAAAGAATGTCAGGCCTTCATACATTCAAAATATCGCGGTGGAATTAGTTTACCACATAAATAATACTGTAAAATCGCTTATAAGGAATGACAATGAGTATTATGAAAGCATGAAAGCCGAATACGCCAGTGTATTCAAGGCAAAGACATTCGCTGAGCTCGTTTCTTACTTTCAGTTGATAATCGGTAAAGCTATTGATATTTTAAATTTGGAAGAAAAATCATATCCTTTAATCAAGCAGGTCTATTACTATATCCATAAGAATTACGCCGATGATATCTCGCTAAGGATGTTATCCTGCAAGTTCAATGTGAACGCCGCTTATCTCGGCCAGTTGTTTAAAAAAGAAACCGGAGAACTGCTGTCCAACTATTTAAACCGTATCCGAATAGAAAAGGCAAAGGAATTGCTGTCCAATACGTCGATGAAAGCCAACGAAATTGCCGAAAAGGTAGGTTATGTCGAACCTAATTATTTTTACCGCGCATTTAAAAAGATCACCAACCTATCGCCCTCTGAATTCAGAAAGTCCTTCACGCTGCATAATTGAAAACTGCTCCTTCAGCACGTCGATGACCTCTACCCTTCCGTCGTTTTCGATGAAATTGGCAACTTTCGACAATACATCTTCCACGTGGACGGCATCATTTGATACTGTGGAAAAGCCAATAACAGCATGTGTCCGGCTATCGTTCAGCCCGACTTCAGCGATGGACACATTGTATCTCGAACCTACACGGCCAATGATACTTTTGACGACCTGGCGCTTATCCTTGAGCGAAAACGACTCCAAAACCACCAGATGCAATCTGCATACGCCTACCAGCATATATCTATGATAGCATTTATAAAAGCATCGGTCACTAACTATAAGTTTACTTCTATATATTAATCAGGATATACTTGTGAAGGTAGATGATAACGTGAAGTTTAGTATAAAAAGGCAAATGAAAGGCTGCCAAAATGCCATTCGACGGTATTGTGACAAAGAGTATAACGCTTGAGTTGAGGTCGCTCATCGGCGGCAGGGTCGAAAAGATATACCAAACCGAGCCTGATGAGATCATTATGAGTATCAGGTGCGCCAACACGTCAAACAGGATTTTGATGAGCGCAAACGCAAGTTTGCCCCGCATCCATCCTATAGCTGCGGCGCCTGAAAATCCTCAGTATCCGCCTGCTTTCTGTATGGTGCTGCGCAAGCACCTTTTGGGGGGAAGGATTAACGACGTTGTGTTTCATGACTATGAAAGGATGATTACGGTAATGATCCAGTCTCTTAACGATTTGGGCGACCCGGTCAATAAGAAGCTGGTTATAGAAATAATGGGGCGCTACAGCAACATCATCCTCGTTAATGACGCAAACATCATAATCGACGCCATAAAACACGTCGGCGCAGCAATGAGCAGCGTCAGGCAAATACTGCCGGGAAAGGCATATACTGTTCCGCCTCCGCAGAACAAAATAAATCCGGAAGATATATCAGGCTTAGTTTTTAACAATAATTCCGGAAAGAACATCGAGAAATACTTACTTGATAATGTGCTCGGTCTCAGCCCGCTTCTTTGCCGAGAGATATGCCACCATGCTGATGTGGATCCGTCCACCCCGACGTCCGCGCTGACCGCCGCCGATAAAAAGCGTTTAAGTAAAGCTGTCGGACACTTTGCCCATGATATCATAAATAACAACTTCAAGCCGTGCGTCATATTCGACGGTAAAACACCGGTAGATTTCCACTGCATGGATATCAGGCAGTACGGACCGGACCGCACGGTCGTATACTTTACCACGATCGGGCGCGCGCTGGACGAATACTACGCCGGTAAGACCATCGCTAACAAGCTGGAACAAAAGCGATCAGGGATGCTTAGGAGTATTGGCGCACATCTCGACAGATGTAATAAAAAGCGGGCCATTCAGGAAGAGACATTGGATAAGGCGTCTGATGGCGCAAAATACAAGCTCTACGGCGAACTGCTGACTGCCAATATCTATTCCATCCCGCCCGGGGTCAGTCACATCGAGCTTATTGATTATACAAACCAGAGAACTGTAGATATTCCTCTTGACGAGAGATTATCGGTAAATCAAAATGCCCAGAGATATTTCAGGTTATACAAAAAAGCAAACGCAACGGCAATCAGCACCCGGGCGATACTTGAGCAGACAGCTGCCGAGTGCGGTTATCTCGAATCGGTATGCCATGCTATTGAAAGCGCCGCTTCGATTCAGGAAATAAGTGAAATACATGAAGAACTTGCAGAGCAAGGTTATATAAAGTCTGGCGCCGATAAAAACCGGACGGCAGCCAAATCCCGGGAAGATGCTAAAGCTGTCCGGCCGCACGAATATACATCCTCCGACGGTTATACCATTTTTGCCGGGAAGAATAACCGCCAGAATGACAAGCTTACTATGAAACAGGCTGCGAACGCCGATATTTGGTTGCATGCAAGGAATATACCCGGATCGCATGTGATATTAAAGGTAAAGAACTCCGGCGCCATTCCGGAAACGGCGCTGAAAGAAGCGGCAATGATTGCCGCATACCATAGTAAGGCGCGTATTTCATCAAATGTGCCGGTCGATTATACGAATGTAAAAAACATAAAAAAACCACCCGGGTCAAAGCCCGGGATGGTTTTTTACGAGAATTTCAGGACCATTATTGTTACTCCCGACGAATCAATAGTACTCAAGCTCAGAAACCTATGATCAGTATTCGAACATAATAGCGTTGCCGGGGACTTTGACACCTCCGCTGTAAACAGCGGTTACACTGAAATAGTACTTCACGCCCGGGGTCAGGTATTCCCCGAAATCACCGCCCTTAAAAGGTTGGTTGTTATCAATCACTGCGCTTGTCGTGCTGCGATTGGTTATCCAGTATAAATATCCGTCGTCCGGATAACGCGGATTGGGATTGTTTCGCGAAATAACCACTTTATAACCTTCAAGCCTGGCGTCGTCGATCATGCGCCATTTGACAAAGACCTTCCCATCGATAAGACTGACATTGACAGCAGGTATAGGATAGCCATCTTCGCCGTCGCCGTTATCGTACGTTATCTTTTCATCTTCATAGGTCACTTTCTCTTCTGCCTGCTTCATCGCTCTATAAAGTATAACTGATGCCTGAGCCCTGGTGAGCGTCTCCTGTGGCCGGAACTCCAGCATGTCCGCCTCATCTGTCGGGAACCCCTGCATTATTTTATATTTAATAGCAAGAGAGACGTATCTTTTGAGTTTCGCAGATATCGCGGAAACATCAGTGTACTGCCGCAGAACAGACGCATCTTCCTCTTCATCCGAATACCCGAGGGCTTTTACGAGCGCTACGGCCATATCTTCCCTGACTGCGGCCATATCAGGCTTGAAATAATCGCCCGAAGCCGTCCTGTAACCGGTGAGATAGTATTTTGAGGATTCAACATACTTAAAATACCAACTGCCCTTTTTAACATCGACAAAAGATGGCGTCAAAGCCGAAACAAGCTTGATTTTCATGGCATTTACCATCATCTTCGCAAATTCCGCTCTCGTCACGGCATTATCAGGCTTGAATTTACCATCGCCGTATCCTGTGAGAATACCGCTTCTTGCCATCCATTCGATTGCATCATAAGCCCAGTAATCCCGGCCTACATCCCTGAACCTGATATAACCTCCGGCAGAACCTTCTTCCCGTTCCCCGCTGTTCTCTTCGCAGGCATATATCGAACAAAGAGGAATTACTGCAAGAAGCAGAGTTAAACTCAAGATCACCGATACAACCTTTTTTAGACTCGTTTCACGCATATGAACACCCCCGATAATTTTTCATGTACCATCAACAAGATAATTGTATATTCAAGGCAACCGGATAATATATAGGATATTGTTCCCGAAGGCATAGTACTTGCGTAGCAATTTATGTTGTTGTAACATAAGGATAAAATCCCAGACAGAGGTGCGGACATGTTTTCAGATAAAACGGTAAAAAATCTTTCGGGCTCATCATTCATTAGGGCTATGTTCGAGGAGGGCGAGAAGCT
>CAZCKQ010000043.1:0-10997 GCA_964499315.1 uncultured Eubacteriales bacterium
GGTACAACACGACGGCGATATCTATTACGTGTTTACGGCACAGAGCCGGCTGGGATTGCGCGGCGCGGCAACAGCAGCATATTCCGTGGCCCCCGATTATTCAATATCAATCGACGCATCACCGTCAAAAGATATACCGGGAAATAAAATAACAGGTTTAAAGTGCGGTTACGGTCCTGCTGTCAGGATAATGGACAAGCATTATATCTTCAATCCGGAAATCCGCAAAAAGATTGAGGAAGCCGCAAGCCGGAATAATGTGCCTCTCCAATCGGATATCGCTCCCGAAAAAGGCGCAGACGCCGATGTGATCAGCATTAATTCAGGCGGCATCCCGAGCGGCGCTATTACGATACCTTGCAGGTATTGCCACGGCATGCTTGAAATGATGCATATGAATGATATTGATAATACTTTAAAACTGCTTGATGCATTTCTGTTATAATTATAAAGAAAATCATCGAAAGGAAAGTAAAACAGCTTTGAAGATCCGTTTTCTCGGCGCGACAAAGATGGTGACCGGCTCATGTTTTCTGGTCGAAACATCATCAACACGTTTTCTTGTGGATTGCGGCATGTTTCAGGGGGGCGCGGGCGATGACCTGCTCAACCATAAGGTTTTTCCGGATAATCTCGGAAGCATTGATTTTCTGTTGCTTACACATGCGCATATAGATCACAGCGGCCGTATACCAAAGTTTTACAAAGACGGTTTCAGAGGGACGGTCTACGCCACAAAAGCCACGAAGGAACTATGCGCGATAATGCTGCCCGACAGCGGCCATATACAGGAATTTGAAGCAGAATGGACCAACAGGAAGAATTTGAGGGCCGGGAGGGAGTTAATCGAACCCCTTTATACGGTGAAAGACGCATACGATTGTCTCAGCCTCTTCAAAGACGTAAAATATGACGTAACAGTAAACCCGTCAACCGATGTAAAGGTGAAATTCAGGGATGCCGGCCATATCCTCGGCTCGGCGATACTTGAGGTCTGGGTCACGGAAGATGGGAAGGAAGTGAAACTCGTATTCTCCGGCGACCTTGGAAACAAAGGGATGCCGATACTCCGCGATCCCACGGTAATAGACGGGGCCGATTACCTTGTCATCGAGTCTACATACGGCAATCGGCTGCATGAAAGCAAAAACAAGGTTGAGGTTTTCATTAGTGAAATATCCGGCGCTTTCGAAAGTGGCGGCAACGTCATAATCCCATCTTTTGCCGTCGGCAGGACTCAGGAAGTCATATACTACATGAATAAGCATCTCGACGAATTTTCGGGCATTATAAGCAAATTGCACGATTTTCCGGTCGTTATAGACAGCCCGCTTGCGATTTCCGCGACCGAAGTTTTCAGACGCAATCCTGACTGCTATGACGATGAGGCGCGCAGCTATATAGAAAATGGAGATAACCCGCTGGATTTCCCCGGTTTGAGATTCACGAGGACAGCTGACGAATCAAAGGCTTTAAATGATGTTAAGGAGAGCATGATCATCATCTCCGCAAGCGGGATGTGCGATGCCGGCCGGATTAAGCACCATCTGAAGCATAATCTTTGGAGGCAGGATTCCACAGTGATTTTTGTAGGGTATCAGGCAGAAGGCAGTTTAGGAAGGCGGTTGGTCGACGGGGATAAGAAAGTCACCATTTTCGGGGAGGAGATAGCCGTCAAAGCAAAAATAGTAATGATAGACGGCTTTTCCGGACATGCCGACCAACAAGGCTTGACGGAATGGATCGGCGGTTTCCGGAGAAAGCCTTCAGGCGTATTTGTCGTACATGGTGAAGAAGATGCGGCTTTGGCATTATCCGGTTTAATAAAGAATAATTTCGGTATAAAAACTATCGTTCCTGATAGATATGGTACATATAATCCCGCTAATTTCTGACTCTTTATTTTTTCGACAGATTATTATAGAATAAGTAATTGATAATATAACGGAAGGATGGTAGGCATGGTAAAATTCATCATTCTAGCACTTTTTGTCGTTCTCATGATTGCCATAGGGATTTACAGCAAAAGCAAGGTCAAAGACATCTTGGACTTTTTCCTCGCCGGTAGGAAAATGGGGGCCTGGATGTCAGCTTTTGCATATGGCACAACCTATTTTTCGGCAGTTATCTTTATAGGGTATGCCGGAAGGATAGGATGGAATTTCGGAGTATCCGCAGTATGGATAGGTTTGGGAAATGCAGTAATCGGAGCGCTCCTGCCCTGGTTGATCCTTGGGAAGAAAACACGAAAGATGACACACGAGCTTGATGCTGCCACGATGCCTGAGTTCTTTGCAAAAAGATACGACAGCATGTCACTGAAGATAGCCGCAGCGTTGATAATCTTCGTTTTTCTGGTCCCTTATTGCGCATCGGTTTATCTGGGACTCGGATATCTCTTTGAAAACACCTTTGGCATCAATTACATCTATTGCATGGCCGCCATGGCGTTTATCACCGGTATATACCTGCTTCTCGGAGGCTATATCGCCACCGCCCTGAATGACTTCATTCAAGGGATAGTAATGCTGGCAGGCACTATCGCCATGATACTGCTGATCGTTACAAATCCGGCGGTAGGAGGAATCGCGAACGGCATATCAAAACTATCGCAGATTTCTGACGTCGGACCCGGACTTGCAAGCGTATTCAGCGCTTCGCCGCTCAATCTTTTCGGTTTGGTGATACTGACAAGTCTCGGCACGTGGGGTCTTCCTCATATGATACACAAGTTCTATGCGATAAAAGACGAGGCGGCAATAAGAAGAGGGACGATAATTTCATTCGTATTCTCAGTTATAATTGCCGGCGGGGCATATTTCTCCGGCGTATTCGGGAGGCTTTTCCTGGATAACACAGCGCCGCTGGGCGTCGACGGGAAGCCCAATCTTGATATGGTCATCCCGCAGATGCTTGATAAAGCGCTTCCCGAAGCGTTGTTAGGTTTGATAATCGTCCTTGTATTATCCGCTTCCATGTCGACGCTTTCTTCGCTCGTACTCATTTCGAGCTCATCCATTTCAATGGACCTTGTTAAAGGGGTATTTGTCCCGAAGATGAATAAGAGTAAAGTCATGCTGCTGATGAGGATACTTTGCGCAGTATTCGTCGCTGCGTCCTTTGCGGTCGCCGTAACGCCCAATGCGATACTGACGCTCATGTCCTTCTCTTGGGGTACGGTAGCCGGGTCGTTCATCGCCCCTTTCATTTATGGGCTTTATTGGAAAGGAACGACAAAAGCAGGAGCATGGGCCGGATTTATCACAGGTTTCGGCGTATCGGTCGGAGGGGCGCTGATATATGGCTTCAATGCTTCGCTCGCGCCTAATATTGGCGCGGTGGCGATGCTTGCATCGCTTGTCACAGTTCCGGTCGTGAGCCTGTTGACGGCTAGATCTTCAAAACCATTGGTAGAGAAGGTTTTTGGCGGAGTCAAGTCCGATATATCCGCGTAAGTCGAAGTCGAAGTATATTTCGCAATAAGATGTCTGGCATGTCTTTTAATAAAGGACATGCCAGACATAATACAGAAAGGTGGGAAGGGTTGTCCCTGAGTAAAGATTCATGAAAAAACTCCTTTTAGGAAACGAGGCAGTGGCAAGAGGGGCATATGAAGCCGGAGCGACTGTCGCCACGGCTTACCCCGGAACACCCAGCACTGAAATAACCGAAGCGCTGTCAAAGTATGACGGCATATATTGTGAATGGTCCCCCAATGAAAAGGTGGCTCTTGAAGTAGCTTTAGGCGCATCGATTGCGGGAGCCAGATCCATTTGCTCGATGAAGCATGTGGGCTTGAATGTCGCATCCGACCCATTGTTCACGGCTTCATATACAGGCATAAACGCCGGGCTGGTGATCGTGGTCGCCGATGACCCCGGTATGCACAGCTCGCAGAACGAGCAGGACAGCAGGCACTATGCGCGGGCGGCCAAGATTCCGATGCTTGAACCTTCCGATAGCTCTGAATGCCGGGAATATGTATTGAGAGCGTTCGAATTAAGCGAAGAATTCGACTGTCCCGTCATCTTACGGTTAAGCACCCGGGTGGCCCATTCGAGAAGTATTGTGGAGACAGGCGAAAGAAAAGAAGGAATTATTAAAGAATATTCCAAGAATACGCAAAAATATGTGATGATGCCTGCCATGGCCAGGAAAAGACATCTTTTTGTCGAGGAAAGAATGCGCCTGTTGAAGGCTTATGCTGAAAAAGCCGACCTCAACAGAATAGAATACGGTTCGGAAACAACCGGAATCATCACATCCGGCATATCTTATCAATATTCTAAGACGGCAATGGAAAATGCCTCATTCCTCAAACTGGGATTGGTCTATCCTCTTCCTGACGAGATGATCAGGCAATTTTCGCAAAAGGTGCAAAATCTTTATGTAGTCGAGGAACTTGATCCGTTTATTGAGGATCAGGTCAGGCAAACCGGAATAGCAGCCAAAGGCAAAGACGTTTTCCCGATAACCGGTGAATTAAGCCCGTCATTGATAAAAAATGCTATTTTTGGAGCAGCGGATACGTGCGAATCCGGTTCGGAACCGGTTGCTTCCGCGTCAGCTCCTGTTCCTATACCGGCAAGGCCTCCTGTGATGTGCCCCGGATGCCCGCACAGAGGCGTTTTCCATGTACTTAACAAACTCAAGCTTACAGTCAGCGGCGATATCGGGTGTTACACTTTAGGAGCGCTTCCGCCGTTGAACGCCATGGATACCTGCATCTGCATGGGCGCCAGCATCGGTGTTGCGCATGGGATGGAAAAAGCAAAAGGGACGGGGATGTCCAAAAAGACGGTTGCGGTCATTGGAGATTCTACATTCATTCATTCAGGTATCACCGGACTTATTGATATCATCTACAATAACGGCCATTCGACAGTGATAATACTCGACAATTCGATAACCGGAATGACAGGGCACCAGCATCACCCCGCGTCCGGGTATAATATAAAGGGAGAACCTGCAAACAAGATCGACATAGAAAAACTGGTAAAATGCCTTGGCGTTGACAGGGTCAGAGTCGCCGACCCCTTTGATTCCAAAAGATTCGAATCAATACTGAAAGAAGAATTAGCAGCTGACGCGCCTTCTGTGATCATTTCAAGAAGGCCTTGCGCGCTGTTGAAGAGTACTGTTAGCAAAGGCCATATGAGGGTATTGCCCGAAAAATGCAAAAATTGCAGACTGTGTATGAAGTTCGGATGTCCCGCCATTATGGATAATGATGGCGTTATTAGTATAAATGATGCGCTATGCGCCGGCTGCACCCTTTGTATGAACACATGCGCATCAGAAGCCATAATAATTGACGACGGTGCTGAATAATGGATGATTATAGTGCAAATATTCTTATCGTAGGTGTCGGAGGACAGGGGATACTGCTCGCCGGGAGACTCATCGGCGAAACGGCTATGCGTGCCGGTTATGATGTCAAAGTGTCTGAAGTCCACGGAATGGCCCAGCGCGGCGGCAGTGTAAACACGTTCGTAAAAATCGGCAAAAAAGTATATTCTCCCTTGATTGAACCGGGAAATGCCGACATCATACTTGCTTTTGAACAGCTGGAATCGCTTAGATGGATCGATTATCTCTGCGCTGACGGGACGGTCATAATCAATGAACAAAAAATAGATCCGATGCCTGTGATTACCGGTATATCAAAATATCCCGGTAATATAATCGGAATGATAAAACCCAGGGCGCGTAATTGTGTGCATATCAATGCATTGGACATTGCCAGGGAATGTGGTAATATAAAAGTTGTCAATATGGTTTTGATCGGCGTTCTTGCCGGTGTCATGCCTATTCGGGTTGAAACCTGGCTTGACTCGATAAAATCGATTGTTCCTTCAAAAATGCTTGATGTCAATATCCAGGCATTTAAAAAAGGACATGGTATTCTTGCTTCGGAGGGTAGATAATATGGAATTCTGGAACCCTACATATGAATGCATGTCAAGGGGAGAAATGACGGAGGTCCAAACTCAAAGGCTAATATCGACTGTTAAAAGGGTATATCACAATGTCCCTTTTTACAGAGACAAGCTGCAAAAGGCAGGTATCGAACCCGGCGATATAAATTCGCTGGATGATCTTAAAAGATTACCTTTCACCTATAAACAGGATCTGAGGGATAATTACCCTTATGGCATGTTTGCAGTCCCATTGAGTGAAATCGTAAGGATACACGCATCATCAGGAACCACTGGGAAGTCGACTGTAGTCGGATATACAAGACGCGATATCGACATCTGGTCGGAGGTCATGGCAAGAACACTGGTATGCGCCGGCGCCGACAAGAATTCATTCATTCAGGTCGCATACGGTTATGGCCTATTTACAGGAGGACTCGGCGCCCACTATGGCGCGGAAAGGATAGGAGCCTCGGTCATACCCATATCAGGTGGAAATACAAAACGTCAGCTGCAGATAATGAAGGATTTCGGTACGACGATCCTCGCCTGCACACCTTCTTATGCCCTATATCTGGCCGAGGAATTACGCGAAGCGGGTATTGATAAAAATGAAATCAAATTGAAGGCAGGCGTCTTCGGCGCAGAACCGTGGTCGGAGAATATGAGGACACAAATTGAGAATAATTTGGGCATCCTTGCCATAGACATATACGGTCTGAGTGAAGTTATCGGTCCGGGGGTCGCGACAGAATGCAGGTTCAAATGCGGGTTGCACATCTCAGAAGATCACTTCATCCCAGAGATAATCGATCCCGATACGGGGGAGACATTGCCTCCGGGTTCCACCGGAGAACTTGTATTCACAACGGTGACAAAAGAGGGACTTCCTCTCATCCGTTACAGGACACGCGACATATCGTCACTCGATTACGATGTATGCAGTTGCGGCAGGACCAGCGTCAGGATGAGTAAAGTGACAGGACGTACCGACGATATGCTGATCATCCGTGGAGTAAATGTGTTTCCTTCTCAGATAGAAAGCGTACTTCTCGATATCGGGGAAACAGCGCCGCATTATCTGCTTATCGTCGACCGTGTCGACAACCTTGATGTGCTTGAAATATGGGTCGAAATGACTCCGGGGATTTTTTCCGATGAAGTCAGGCATATCGAACAAATAGAAAATAAAATCAGAAAAGAAATCGAGAGCTCATTGGGAATCAGCGCCAAAGTTAAGCTGGTTGAGCCCAAAACCATCCAGCGGAGCGAAGGTAAAGCCAAACGTGTTATTGATAAACGAGTAATCTAGCAGAGAGGTGATGTGAGTGTTAGTCAGACAGATTTCAGTATTTCTTGAAAACAAGGCCGGCAGGCTTGCAGAAGTTACAAAAATCTTAGGTTCTGAAGGCATAGACATCAGCGCTCTTTCAATTGCCGACACTACCGACTTCGGAATACTCAGACTGATAGTCAACGATCCTGCCAGGGCGGAGAATGTCCTCAAACAAAACGGTTTTGCCGTAAGTTTGACGAATGTTATCGCAATTGCCGTCCGCGACAAGCCGGGAGGGCTTGCCGAAGCTCTGGACATACTTGAAAAGGAATCGATCGGGATAGAATATATGTATGCCTTTGTCGGCAAGTCCGGAAACGAAGCCATGGTCATACTGAGGGTGGAGGATCCGGACAAAGCGGTCAAATATTTACAGGGGAACGGTATTAAGGTCATCAGCGCCGATACCGTTTACGGGTTTTAAAAATGGAGAAGAAATTGTATCTATCGGACACAAACCGAAAAATCGGCGGAGTATGCGGCGGGATCGGCGAATACTTCAATGTCGATCCTACAGTGGTCAGGCTTGCGTGGATTATATTCGCCCTTATGGGTGGCGCCGGCATCATCGGGTACCTGATCGCCTGGGCTATCATACCCTCCAAACCCAGATGAATGCCGAAATTTTGGCTGTAGGCACCGAACTCCTCATGGGGCAGATTGCGAATACCAATGCGCAATACATCTCCATGAGGCTTGCCGACATTGGAATAAATGTATACTACCATAGCGTTGCCGGTGATAATCCCGTCAGAATCAGGGAATGTCTCGGTATAGCGCTTGGAAGATCAGATATTATTATTGTCACCGGCGGTTTGGGACCTACAAAAGACGACCTCACAAAGGAAATAATATCTGAATTCTTCGGTCTGAAGCTTGTAATGCATCAGGACATACTTGCCAAAATGCGGGAATTCTTCAGCAAGCACAACAGACCGATGAGCGATAATAACATCAAACAGGCTTATTTGCCCGAAGGTTGCTTTGTAGTTGCAAACAGCAACGGAACTGCTCCCGGCTGCATTATAGAAACCGGGTCTTGCACCGTCGTCATGCTGCCCGGCCCCCCCCCAGGAAATGAAATCGATGCTCGACGAAACGGTTTTGGATTATCTGCAAGGAAAATCCGATAAGAAGCTGTTTTCTAAATATGTAAGGATTTTCGGGGTCGGAGAGTCAATTGTCGAACAAAATATTATGGATCTCATCGATAATCAATCAAACCCTACCATAGCCCCTTATGCAAAAGAAGGGGAGGTCACGCTGCGCGTCACCGCGGGCGCGCCATCCGTTGAGCATGCGGCCTCGCTTGTGGAACCTGTAGTCGATGAAATCAGAAGACGCTTCGGAGACGCGGTATATTCAACAGAAAATAAAGATCTGAACATGGTCGTCGGAGAAATGCTGTTGAACGGCAATCTTACCATCTCAATAGCCGAATCATGCACCGGAGGATTGCTTTCAAGCAAACTTACCGACATACCCGGCATATCCGGAGTTTTTGACAGGGCGTTCATCACGTATAGCAACAAATCAAAGATCGAAAATCTCGGCGTTAATGCCAAAACGCTTGAAGCATTCGGGGCTGTCAGCAAAGAGACTGCTTTAGAAATGGCAACAGGTGTCTTATCAGTTACCGGTACGGATATCGGATTTGCCGTCACCGGCGTCGCCGGACCCGGAGGAGGCTCTGAAGACAAGCCTGTAGGTCTGGTGTACATTGCGCTTGCCGATTCGAAGGGCGAGAAAGAGTTTAAAGAATTGAGGTTATGGGGGAGCAGGCAACGGATACGTAATGTAACGGTACTGCATTCTCTTGATATGATAAGGAGATACGCAGCAAGGAGAATCAATTGAGCACCGAAAAAGGACACAGCCTCAAAGCGGCCGCGGCAATCGTCATGTCTTCGGTCATCATAAGCAGATTCACCGGATATATCAGAGAGATGCTTATCCCTACAAAACTTGGCATCGGGAAGGTAAGCGACGCATATAATATCGGTTTCCTCATCCCTGACCTTATGTACAGCCTTCTTGTGGGTGGAGCGATATCCGCCGCGCTCATACCTGTCTTATCTGCCTATATAGAAAAAAAGGATGAATCCGAAGGGTGGAAGGCAGTAAGTACTTTCATAAACGTAAGTTTCATCGCAATAATAATCGCGTGTATTCTTGGCATGATCTTCGCTCCGGCCATCATACCTGTTATCGCCGCAGGCTATAGCCGGGATCTAGCATCGGATATGCTGCCTCTCATCGTCAAATTGACAAGGATCCTGCTTCCTTCGGTGTCTTTTCTTATGCTGGCGGGAATATGCAACGGAATATTGAATTCATATAAAAAATTTGCCGCCGCAGCTTACGGGCCTTCCATATATAATCTGCTCAGCGCCGTAAGCATCCTTTTCCTGAGTAATCAGAACGCTGCGGATAATTACGGTGTCGTAAGAGTCGCCTTTGGGGTAATGATCAGCGCCGCAGGGTATTTCTTTTTGCAACTTGCTTTTGCTTTTAAACACATGGGTAAGTACAAGCTCCTGCTGAATACAAAGCTCCAGGGTTTTAGAAAGCTGATAAAATTGGCGCTGCCTTCCCTGGCAACATCATCTGTTATGCAGATAAATATAATCATATCCGCAAGTTTTGCTTCTCTTTTTGCCGCAGGGGCCGTAACGGCTTTCAAAATGGCTGACAGGACCTGGCAGATGCCGTTGGGCATTATTGCTCAGGGCATGGGCGTTGCCATCCTGCCAACCCTTGCTTCGAGGTATGCGTCAGGAAAATTTGACGATTACAGCAGGACATTATCAACAGGGCTCAAAACCGTACTGCTTCTTTGTTTGCCTTCCGCAGTCGGGTTCGTCATCCTCAATCAGCCTATAATACGCACCATATTCAAATTCTCCGCCAAAGTAAGCGAAGGAGACGTATCTTTGACGGCTTCGCTTCTCGCTGTATTTTCTATTGCTCTGATAGCCCAGTCGGTCTCCACCATCCTGAACAGAGGTTTTTTTGCACGAAATGACACAAAGACGCCCCTATACATAAGCATGAGCACCATAGCGGTAAATATCCTTCTCAATTTCATTTTTTACTGGAAAACAAGCCTCGGCGTTACCGGCATGGCGCTGTCATATTCAATTGCGGGGGCCGTCAATGCTGTATTGCTGATAATGCTTCTCGCAAAGGTACCCGGGGGATTGGACATCAGAGGGTTATCAGGCTTTCTTGTTAAGGTCGTCCCGGCATGCGCCCTGATGAGCGCCGCATTATTTGCCGTCAACCTTTATATACCTCTAGATGTGATATCCTCAGAAGTCAGTCTGTTTTCAAAAGTTCTGCAATTATTATTCCTTATCGGTGAAATTATCATCGGGACTGTTGTATATTTTACTATTTGCATAATACTCAGGGTGGAGGAGGCCATAACAATAAAGGATACCGTAATACGCCGCCTGAGGGCCCTTACGTCTAAGCATTAAAATATATGTAAAATTCTGTTAAATAATAATTGACATCATAGTCACGTTATTATATAATTGTTTAAGATGAAGAACATATGTTCGTTACCATAAATAAACCTGAGGAGGTTGTTTGAAGAATGCTCGAGAAGAAAAAGGCTCTTGAAATGGCTTTGAACCAGATAGAAAAACAGTTCGGCAAGGGCGCCGTTATGAAACTCGGGGAGAATACGCATATGAGTATCGAAACCATTTCGACAGGCGCGCTCGGCCTCGATATCG
>CAZCKQ010000044.1:0-10947 GCA_964499315.1 uncultured Eubacteriales bacterium
CTCTCGCCCCTGGCAAGGGCCGGCTTGAGCATGTTGGACGCGTCGATGGCGCCCTCGGCGGCCCCCGCTCCGACGATGGTGTGCATCTCATCGATGAACAGTATGACATTACCCGCTTTACGTATCTCATCGAGGGCCTTTTTCATACGCTCCTCAAATTCGCCCCTATACTTGGAGCCTGCTATCATAGATGAAAGGTCCAGCGAAAAAATCCTTTTATCCTTTAGTGTTTCGGGTATGCTCCCTTCGGTTATCTTCTGCGCCAGTCCCTCAACGACCGCTGTCTTGCCGACGCCCGGCTCGCCTATGAGGCAGGGATTATTCTTTGTTCTCCTGCTCAGGATCTGGATTATCCTCTCAATTTCTTTATCACGTCCGATGATGGGGTCGAATTTACCATCCCTGGCCATATCGGTAAAATCTCTTCCGAATTGGTTCAATGCCGGAGTAGCCATGGAACCCTGCCCTGCTTTTTGCGATGATGAAGGCGCTCCCGGCGCTTCTTCATTCAAGAGCCTCACGATTTCATTGAGAAGCTTCTGAGGATCCGCCCCGAGGTCCATCAATATCCTGACCGCGACGCTTTCCCCTTCTTTCATGATGCCGAGGAGCAGATGCTCGGTGCCTATATAATTATTGCCTATCTTCCTCGCTTCTTTAAAGCTGAGTTCCAGAACCCTCTTGGTTCTTGGCGTAAATCCGAGAGGCTGCTGTCCGGTTTCAGCGCCTTTTCCCACAAGCTCTTCGATTTTCTTGACTATCTTATCTTCAGACACTCCTTGTGAATGGAGCACCCGCGCCGCAACACCGGTGCCTTCCCTGACCAACCCGAGAAGCAGGTGCTCGGTGCCTACATAATTGTGTCCGAGCTGCATCGCGCTCTCCTGTGAAAGTGTGATCGCCTTTTCAGCCTTTTCAGTAAATCTGCCATACATAATAATCAGCTCCCATGTATTATTGTTGCTTTATCAAATAGTATTCCCCATTGCGGCAAGCCTGGCTCTTATCAAACCGGCCCGTTTTTGATCGCGTTCCTCCGGCTTATCCGTTGATCCGTGGTACTTCTGCATACTACCCGGTTGGATCGAAATAATAAGCTCATTAATGGTCTTTATATCGAGATTGCTTATCATTCCCATATCGACGCCAAGCCTTACATCCGATAAAAGCTGCATTGCCTCCCTTGTGCTCATTATCCTTGCGTTCGACAATAGCCCGTACGAACGGAAGATCCTATCCTCGAACCTGCCCGGGTCCTGCCTTTTCAACTCGTTTCTCAATACCCTTTCCTGTTCGATTATCTGTGAAACTATATTGATGATACCTGCCACGATCTCATCTTCGGAATACCCAAGAGTCACCTGGTTCGATATCTGGAACATATTGCCCGACGCGGCGGTATTTTCCCCGTATAATCCCCTGACAGCGAGGTTCAGCTTGCTGCACGCCTCGAGTATGTTCTTTATATACCCGGTGATGACAAGCGCCGGCAGGTGAAGCATGGCCGAAGCCCGCAAACCCGTGCCGGTATTTGTCGGGCAACATGTGAGATACCCGAATTCACTGCTGAATGCGTAGTCATTTTTATGCTCAAGCATATTGTCTATCCTGATACTGTGCTGCAATGCATTATTTAGCTGAAGACCGGGATATATGCACTGTATCCTTATATGGTCCTCTTCGTTCACCATGATGCTGGACTTCTCGTCCTTGCTGACAAAAACGCCCCTTTTACATCTTTTATCCGCCAGGCCGGGGCTTATCACATGCTTCTCCACAAGCACCTGCCTGTCGATGGCGTTAAGGCCGTCAATATCTATAAATGTGAATTTCCTGCCCTGAATGGTATTATCTTCGGCAACAGCGCTCCTGATCCTCCTTACGACCTCTTCCGCCTGGGAATCATCCATTCTTGAAGGAAAGGGGAATTGGCGCAAATTCCTGGCGAGCCGTATCCTGCTGCTGAGTACGACATCCAGCTCGGGACCCTTTTCCATATACCAAAGCGCCATAAAAAACCCTCCTGCTCCATTATTCCTATATCATATCGCTTATCATGTCGCTTCCAGGCCTTTTATCCTGTCGCGCAACTCCGCCGCTTTTTCATATTCTTCATTGCGGATGGCTTCGGACAGCGATTCTTTTAGCTTCTCTATCTCCCTGTCGGTCATCACGGTTGCGGAAAGCCGGACAGGCATCCTGCCCGTATGGGATGCATTTCCATGGATACGCTTCAGCAGGTTTCTTACTATATCGCTGAAAGCACGGTAGCACTCACCGCACCCCATCTTCCCGCTCTGCTGGAAATCCGACATGCTCATGCCGCACTTATCGCATCTGGCAACTGTAGCGGCGGAAGGCTCTGCGGCCATATCCCGGCCTGTTCCGCTCAACCCCAGCAAACCTGTAATAAAATTGCTTATCCCCAAAGGGGCTCCATATCCGAAACCGCTCTTCTCACCGGCGCATTGCTCGCAAAGGTGCAACTCGACTTTGCTGTCGTTTATCACCTGTGTCAGATGAACATTGGCTATTCTTTTGTGGCAGTTCTGGCAAATCAATTTGGACCCTCCCTTTCCCGCTATCTTCGCCGGATACGATCAGATTGCAAGGCTTAAAAGCATCCGCTTGAGAATCATGGCCCTCAAAGCGTCGCGCTGCGCGACGGGGATATTTGACAGCGTCTTGTTGCTCGTCGCCGATTTGAAAAGCAATGCCTCTCTTGCGCTTATGACGTCGTAATCGACGAAATTGTTGATGAAGACCTCAGCCGATTGCTGACTTAGGGCATCACCTATCGAGTTTATTATATGCATAATATATCCGGACGGTCTATCGATTGTGACCCGCCGGATCCTGATATGGCCTCCGCCTCCCCTCCGGCTTTCTACAAAGTATCCGCGCTCGGAGGAAAATCTGGTATCGATAACATAATTTATCTGCGACGGCACGCAATTAAACATTCCGGCCAACTCATTCCTCTGTATTTCAACTGTTCCATCCGTATCGTCGATAAGCTGCTTTATGAAATTTTCTATTACGTCACTCAAACGGACCATCCAGTCTCACATCCTTTGATTTTGACTATCTTTGACCTTCAATATATTATATTCCACCGGAAAGGGTTACGCAAGCAGAAATTCATTTATCAGATTTCTCAGGCGCCGGCGAAATCTCTGCGGTGATATCCGCCATATGCCTCGCTTTGGAAGTCTGGCGGGAAGACGTCATCCACTGGTCGAAAGAAGAGATGAATTCACCATAAAGTGTGGTATCTTCAATTTGTTCAGTCTTTGCTACATCCTTGTTGCGGTATACAGAGCCGGAGCCGGAGCCGGACCTGGAACTGGAACTGGACCCGGACCTTTTCTTATGCGACGGTTTCATACAAAACACCTCCCGATATATAAATATATTATTACAATTTCCGGAAGGTATTATGTAACTGCCGATAAGCCTCATATATCAAAACGGCAGCCGCGGTTGACGCATTTAGTGATTCGGCGCAGCCGGGCATCGGTATCCTGAGCCTGATATCCGCGGAGGCCATGAGGGCCTCGCTGAGACCGGACGATTCATTGCCGACGGCGATAGCCACCGGTACCGACATATCGGCGTCAACACATTTATGCCCGCTATCCGGCGCGGCGGCGACCACCTTTATGCCGGCTGATTTCATATCCGCAACCGTCCGGAGCAGATCGTCCGATATAATGATGGGCAGATGGAATATGGATCCCATCGAAGCCCGGACCGTTTTGTGATTGAAGACGTCGGCGCAACTGTTCGACACTATTACGGCATTGCAGGCAAAGGCATCGGCGGTCCTGATCATGCCGCCGACATTCGCCGGATCCTGAATATCTTCCAGAATCAAATAGATACCTGAACCAATACCTGAGCCGTTATACGTTGAGGAATTAAAAAGATTTGTTTTTAGATCGTCTTTATAACACAATTCCCGGTACGATGCAGGAAATCTTACCGAGGCAAGAACGCCCTGAGGCGTTCTGGTATCGGCGATGCTATCGAAGATACGGCCTGGAACCATGTAGACCTCAAATGTATCTAAATAAGCGGCTATATCATTATCACCCAGGATATCCTCATGTTCATCGGAAACCAAAATAGTCATTACGGCCGCTCCTGATTGCAATGCTTCATGAAGAAGCTTAATGCCCTCTATAACGAACATCCGCTGCGCCGTTCTGTTTTTTCTGAGACTAAGACTCCTCAGCTGTTTAATGATGCTGTTGTCCTTGCTCGTTAATTTCCCGACCATTATGGCGTTATAGCGTAATAGCGTAATGGCATTATGGCGTTATACCTGTTTTACCTTATCGGCCAGCCGGGCAAATCCGTCTTTATCATTAACGGCCATGTCGGCAAGTATCTTTCTGTTCAGAACGATACCGGCTTTTTTCAATCCGTTCATGAACCTGCTGTACGATATGCCGTTTATCCTTGCCGCGGCGTTTATCCTTGTGATCCAAAGCTTTCTGAAGTCCCTTTTTCTGGCTTTCCTGTCCCTGTATGAATAGGTCAGCGATTTCATCACTGCCTGATTTGCTATCCTGAAGAGCTTGCTTTTGCCTCCGAAATATCCTTTGGCCAGTTTCAATATCTTCTTATGTCTTGCACGGGTCCTTACCGCTCCCTTTATCCTTGACATAAACGAATATCCTCCTTAAATTACTTTAACGGAATTACTTGAACGGAATAAGCTTTTTAATGGTAGCCGCATTCGCGCTTGACGCCACCGCTGATTTCCTCAGATTCCTTTTTCTTTTAGTAGTCTTCTTATTAAGTATGTGGCTTTTATAAGCCTTGAATCTTTTAATTTTGCCGGTTCCGGTAACCTTGAACCTTTTTTTTGACGCGCTGTGTGTTTTGGTCTTAGGCATTATCCTTGGCCTCCTTCATATTTCGTTAAGCCTGTTTAGGGTTTAAAATCATTATCATGCTTCTGCCTTCAAGTTTTGGCTTTTTTTCAACTGTTCCAACTTCCTTTACTGCTTCTGCAAACCTGCCGAGCACCACGTGACCGATCTCGGTATGGCTCATTTCACGGCCCCTGAACCGCAAACTGACTTTCACTTTGTCGCCTTCCTTGAGAAACCTGTACGCATTCTTCACCTTGAAGCTGAAATCATGCTCTTCAATGGAGGGCTTGAGCCAAACCTCCTTGATATTGATGATCCTCTGGTTCTTACGCGCTTCACGCTCCTTCTTCGATAATTCGAACATGTACTTGCCGTAATCCATGATCTTGCATACCGGCGGTACTGCCTGCGGAGCGATCCTCACAAGGTCGAGGTTCTTCGCGTTAGCAATTTTCTGGGCTTCCTTCACGGGAAGCACACCAATCATCTTTCCATCGCTGTCAACCAGTCTTACTTCCTTGTCCCTGATCTCCTCGTTTATCAACAGCTCGGTTTTATTAGTGCTGATGAGCAACCACCTCCATATAATAAAAACAGCGGGTCGAGAAAGCCAACCCGCCATCGGTAAAATCTTCAAATCTTTGTTCATAGTCTTAAACTATTAACCTTGCGTGAACGCGTCATCAAGGTGAGAAGCGGCGGCTTCCTCTTTATTTTGCCTTATCATACTATCAGATAGCATCCGATCATGTCAAGCAAATTTAGTAATATCGGTAATATTGCCTAAACCCGGTTGCATCTGCCTTCGCTTTCAGCTACAATCCCCGCAACGAAATCATCAAAGTTAAGGACCCCAAGATCTCCGTCTTTACGCGACCTTACCGATACAGCGCCGCTTTCAATTTCTTTGTCTCCGATTATAAGCATATAAGGTATCTTTTCAAGCTGCGCCTCCCTGATCTTGTACCCCATTTTTTCGCCGCGCAGGTCGGCGTTAGCCCTGAAGCCCCGTGAAATCAGCCTGTTTTTGATGTCTGCCGCATAATCGAAATGCTTCTCCATAACAGGTATGATCCTGATCTGCTCAGGAGACAGCCACAGAGGAAAAGCGCCTGCGTAATGCTCGGTGAGTACTCCGAAAAAACGCTCCATGGAGCCGAGGAGGGCGCGGTGTATCATATAAGGCCTTTTTTTCTCGCCTGAAGGCGCGATATAGTTCAAATCGAACCTCTCGGGAAGGTTGAAGTCGAATTGTATGGTGGAGCATTGCCATTCGCGGTCAAGCGCATCCTTGATCTTGATGTCGATCTTCGGTCCGTAAAAAGCCCCGCCTCCTTCATCCACCTCGCAATCCAGCCCCTGCGCCTTCACTGCCGCATCGAGCGCCGCAGTGGCGGCGTCCCACATATCAACATCCCCAACGGCCTTTTCCTTGGGCCTTGTCGCCAGATAAATCTTATATTTGTCGAAACCGAACGAACCCAGCATAAACAGACAGAACCTCAGTGTCCTGCCGATCTCATCGGGCATCTGTTCAGGGCTGCAGAAAATATGCGCATCGTCCTGGGTAAATCCTCTGACTCTTAGCAGACCGTGCAGGACGCCGCTCTTTTCATATCTGTATACGGTGCCGAGTTCGGCCCACCTGAGCGGCAAATCCCTGTACGAGCGCATCCCGCTCTTGTACATCATGATGTGGAACGGGCAGTTCATAGGCTTCAGATAATATTTTTGCCCTTCGATTTCGATGGGTGCATACATGTTTTCCGCATAGTTGTCGAGATGGCCGCTGATCTCCCAAAGGCTTGATTTGCCTATATGAGGGGAGTTAACTATTTCATAACCGTTCCTGAAGTGTTCCTCCCGCCAGAAATCCTCAATGAAGCCGCGTATCCTCGCGCCGTTAGGATGCCATAGCACCAGGCCGGCGCCTGTGTTTTCATTTATGGAAAACAGGTCCAATTCCCTGCCGAGCTTCCTGTGGTCGCGTTTTTCGGCCTCCTCGAGCATCCTGAGGTATTCGTCGAGTTCGCTCTTCTTGGTGTAAGCTGTGCCGTATATGCGCTGCAGCATCTTGTTGCGCTCGTCGCCGCGCCAGTAGGCGCCCGCCACCGATAACAGCCTGAATGCCTTTACAAGGCCGGTCGAAGGTAGATGAGGTCCTGCGCAGAGGTCGGTAAAATCCCCCTGACGATAGAAAGATATTTGCTCATCGGCCGGCAGGTCCCTTATCAATTCGACCTTGTATGATTCACCCTTTGATTCCATCAGCCTGATTGCTTCGTCCCTCGGGAGGGTGAACCTTTCGACCTTCAGGTCCTCGGCGATGATTTTGGTCATTTCTTTCTCGATCTCCGCAAGGTCGGCCGGAGTGAACGTACGGTCGATGTCAAAATCATAATAGAAGCCATTGTCTATAGCGGGACCGATGGCAAGTTTGGCGCCGGGAAAGAGCCTCTTAACGGCCTGCGACAAGATGTGCGAGGCCGTATGCCTGTATGTGCGCCTGCCCTCGTCGTCATTGAATGTGAGTATCCCGAGGCTGCAATCTTTTTCGAGTTTTGTCGAAAGGTCTTTCACCACCCCATCGACGCAGCCTGCAAGAGCTGCCCTTGCAAGCCCTTCGCTGATTCTGCCGGCCACCTCTCCTATGGTAATGCCGTCAGGATAGGATGCTACTTCTCCGTTCTTTAATGTTACATTAATCATAATTTTTGTTACCTCCGGCTCCTTATTCCGACATTTTTCCTTATAATCCGACTGCAATCCTTGCGCAATCCGATTTATATAAAAAAAGCCCCGTCCCCAAAAGGGACGAAAGCTTTGCTCCCGTGGTTCCACCCTGTTTCATGCTTGTTAAGCTATTGCACGCTTAAATAAGCCATTTCATGCTTATTTAAGCTGTTTTATACTCATTATGGCTATAACGCCGCCAACGCACCCGCTCGGGGGTCGGTCTCCGGAAGCATCCGACAAAGGCGATCACAGCTCGCATCCGACATAAACGCAAACGCCTTCTCTCTGGGACGGAACATCCCTTCCTTCATACCCCTTCACTGCAGGTTTACCGATTATTCAATTATTCAATTATTCAATTATTCAATTATAATTATTATAGTTTGCCGCACCATTTGATGTCAATGCAGTAATTTGACAGAGGAAAGTTGGAAAGTTGGAAAGTCAGCATAGCTGCATGCAGGTGAATCAGGTTAAGGAATTGGTCAAAATTACAAGTAATGGGCACTATTGGGACGAAATAATGAATTAATATACAGAATGTCATATATTAGCTGAATAATAATACGTAAATACCCAAATTATGGTTATTCTTGCGCCCAAAACTTGAAAAAATGACCACCATGTCATTCGCCTATTTGCCTATTCGCCTATTCGCCTATTCGCCAATTTGCCTATTTGCCTATTTGCCTATATTGAACAAAGCGAATACCAGGTCCTTTATCTGGATCAGACCGGAGGCGACCAACAACAGCAACGGGCCGACGATCCACCAGGTGCCTATGCTGAAATGCTTGCAGGCGTTCACCAGGTCTTTCGGCGTATATTTATCGGCGGTTATGATAGCCTTGTTGCTTTTCTTTGCAGAGACCTTTTTACACAGTATCTTCATCAGATTAAATACCGTTTCGCAATAAGCATCCTTGTCTTTGATGGCGACGTCACACCTGGGATTCTGCTTAAGCTGCCGGTCATATGGGAATGCTTATATGTATCCGATATCCTGTCTGCGACAGAATCGATGTAGCTCTGTAAGGATTTTTGCTGATGAGTATTCTTCAGATATTTGGACAGCGCCCTGAAAAAAGTGGGATTCATCATAAAGATCTCACGGTGAGTACGCCTTATCAAATGGCCGATTCCGTAAAAATTCGAAGCATATTGAGCATCTTGAGTATCTTGAGCATATTGAGCATCTTGAGTATCTTGAGCATATTGAGCAGCTTGAGCAGCTTGAGCATCATGCATATGTACCGCAAACTGGTTCCGCCAAAACTCGAACGGCAAATCTATATTCTCCCCTTTTTCAAAAACCTTCTTAAAGGATATGGAAAATTTGAGTATAGCAAAAACGTATAGATTGTTAAACAGAGCAACATTATATAGAATTATTAATACAGAAACCAGGAAGAGGAGTAGGAAAAGGAGGAGGGTCGAAAATGTTCAGGTTTTCCATAGTTGAGACCGGAGGCCATAAGAAAGATATCCAGTACCTGATGAAAGAGCTAAGGCAAAACAACCTCATCGCCGCGGTGGAGAAGGATGCGGACAATGAGCCCGTCTACCTTACAAACAATATAGCCGGAGTAAAACGCATAATGGAAGATTATGACGGCTTGATGCTCGACATCCATAAGGACTCATAAAGCAGGATCACTCATAAAGCAGGATTACTCATAAAACAGGATTTTTCAAAGTCCCGATATTTTCTATGCAGACCTCGACGATGTCGCCGGTTTTCATGGGCGATACGCCGTAAGGCGTGCCGGATGTGACAATATCGCCGGGATAAAGCGGCATTACCTGTGAAACGAAGCTTATAAGCTGACGGATGCCCCACAGAAGGTTCGACGTGCCGGAATGCTGTTTTACGATACCATTATGCCTCAGCTCTATCCGCAGGTTGTCGTAATCGATACCGTCCACTATCCACGGACCGACAGGGCAGAACGTATCGAAATTTTTACACCTCGTCCATTGGCCGTCGAGCTTCTGTATGTCCCTTTCGGTCACATCATTGAGACAAGTGACGCCGAGTATGTATCTGTCTGCTTCATCGGCGCTGACCTTTTTACAATATTCCTTGATCACAATCGCAAGTTCTGCTTCATAATCGACCCTTGTCGCGCCCTCGGGGATGACGATAGGATCGTCCGGACCGATGACGGTATGCGGCAGTTTAATAAAAAGGACAGGGTTTTGCGGCATCGCTGTGCCAAGCTCTTTTATGTGGTCAATATAATTCAATCCGACCGCGACCACCTTGGATGGTTCGCAGGGGGCGAGCAGCCGCACATCCTTCATCCGGAACGACATCCCGGAATATTCCGGCGGATAGTAGAAATTGCCTTTCAACGCGTGGATCACGGCGTCATCCCCATTGCTGCGGACGTCGTCAACAATACCGTAAAAAGTCCCTTTGTCGGATCTGAATCTGGCGAATTTCATTCTGAGACCTCCAATTGCAAACTGTACATTCTTATCAATATATTAGTATAATATAAATATTGTTATAAATATATATGGATAATATGGCGGCTGTATGGTTTATTTAATTTATACATCCTTAATCTTAGCCTTTACATATGCCTTCATGAACGGCTTTCTTGACGGCTGCAGTGTATTTGCAACCGCAGTGGCGTCTAATTCCGTCAACCCGAGGAAGGCTCTGCTTCTCGCTTTCTCCGCAGAACTATTCGTACCTTTGTTCGCAGGTACCGCCGTCGCGACGACCATTGGAAAAGGCGTCCTTTCGAACGATATCCTGCAAAAAACCGACCAACCCTACTCTTATTTAGTGGTCATCTCGGCATTGGCCGCCGCGATGATCTGGAATCTCGTTACCTGGAGATTCAGTCTTCCGTCAAGTTCGTCCCATGCGCTCATAGGCGGCATGATAGGCTCAGGGCTGGTTTCATATGGTCCGAGGATAATCGTCGTAGGTACGCTGTTCAACAAAGTGATTCTGGGGCTGCTGCTGACTCCGCTTATCGGGTTCGTCGCCGGATTCTTATTCATAAAGTTAACCAAATTGCTTCTTTACAGGTTAAACCCCCGATTGGGGTTCCTCATAAAAAAGCTGCATACTCTAAGCATTCTGTTTATGGCGGGAAGCCATGGAACGGCGGATGCTCAGAAAACAATGGGTGTCTGCGCGCTGATACTGCTATTGTCGGGAGACGCAGGCATGTCCGGCATACCGGTCTGGATCAAATTGTTTTCGGCGGCCCCACTCGCAGCCGGCTTGCTGTTCGGCAGCTGGAAGGTACTCAGCACCGTCGGGAGGGGCGTCCATGAGCTTGCACCTATACACTCGCTCAACGGCCAA
>CAZCKQ010000045.1:0-10877 GCA_964499315.1 uncultured Eubacteriales bacterium
TCTCCTGATAGCCTGTCATGCCCGTATTGAATACGACCTCTCCGGTTATTTCACCTTCAGCGCCGAAGGATTCCCCCTCAAAGACCGTCCCATCCTCCAGGGCTATTACTGCTTTCATAAAAGCAACCTTTCTATAGCTTTATTCAATCTGTCCTTCATATCCAAGGCCTCCGCCCTTGCGGCAGAATCAAAATTCGCGGCGTCGTATCTTCCTTTCCATTTATCCGAGAGATAAGCGCGCATAATGCTCCTTGATGCATTGACAATGGCCCCAAGTCCATCCGGGTTGAACGAATGGGCGCAATCTTCTGCGGTGCCGCCCTGCGCCCCGTACCCGGGGACAAGGATATATGCATGTTTAAGGATTTTGCGCAGCACTTTTGCCTGGTTCGGGTAGGTTGCGCCCACAACCGCCCCTACGCTGCTATATCCGTCTTTGCCTATCAACGCTGAACCCCATTCCTCAACATATCCGGCAATTGTTTCATAAATGCTTTTGCCTGAGTCTGTCATAAGGTCCTGTATCTGACCCGATGTTTTGTTTGAGGTCTTGACGAGTATGAAAATGCCTTTGTCATATTTGCTGCAATCTTCAATAAAAGGTTTTATACCGTCATACCCCAGAAACGGATTCACTGTGACCGCATCCGAATCGAAAACGCTAGCATCCCCGCCGCCAATCGGGGACTTACCGATGAATGCCGACGAATAGGCCTCCGCCGTCGAACCGATATCGCCCCTTTTTGCATCGCAGATAACGAGCATGCCGCGGCTCTTGGCTGCCGCAATGCTTCTCTCCAATGTCCCGATACCTTCCTGCCCGTATGCTTCATAACAGGCAAGCTGCAGCTTCACTGCAGGCACTATATCGTAGGTAGCATCGATAAGCCTTTTATTAAACTCATAAAACGCTTCACAGACACCTCTTAGCGTATGCCCGTATAATCCGGACGCCTTTTCAATTATTGGCGCAGGAATAAAATCCAGTCTCGGATCAAGACCGATAACTGTTGGATTAGCCTTATTTTTTACAGCCGATATCAGTTTGTCAATAAACATCGTGTTTCCATCTCCCTTTCTTCCTTAGCCGTCAGCAAAGCAATTCTCTCTCGTCAACGATCTTGCTTCCGCCTGCAAACGTATGAGTGATCATGCCGGTCAGTCTGAATCCGCCAAAAGGAGTGTTCCTGCCTTTGGACTTAAACTTGCCGGGATCGACGGTCCACTCGCCGCTCGTGTCCGCGATGACCAGGTCCGCGGTATTACCCGCTTCAATTGAGCCCTTATCCAATCTCAGCAATCTTGATGGAGCATACGACATTTTTTGTGCCAATTCCATAATCGTCAATATGCCTGGCTTCACAAGATATGTGAAAGCAAGCGCAAAGGCCGTCTCAAATCCGGAGATTCCGTTGGACGCCAGAGCGAATTCGACATTCTTCTCATCGTGATGGTGCGGCGCATGGTCGGTTGATATGATGTCTATTGTGCCGTCTTTCAAGCCTTCGATGATGGCCTCTACATCATTCCTGCCCCTTAAAGGCGGGTTCACCTTGGCAAACGTGTTATAACCGGCGCATGCCTCATCAGTGAGAACAAAGTAATGCGGGCATGTTTCAGACGTGACCTTTACCCCTCTTTTTTTTGCATTCCGGATAATTTCAACTGAAAACGCCGTGCTGACATGCGCAATATGCACAGGTACGCCCGTATAATGGGAAAGCGCGATTTCCCGGGCCACCATCGCTTCCTCGGCCACCGAGGGTATCCCCTTAAGTCCAAGTATGGTTGACATATATCCTTCATTCATCAGTCCGTCATCGGTCAGATCGATATCTTCACAGTGTGATATGACCGCGATATCAAACATGGACGAATACTGAAGCGCTTTTTTCATCAAAGATGAACTGCGTACAGGGAATCCGTCGTCGGATATGGCGACTGCTCCCGCGGACTTTATTTCTCCGATCCCAGAGAGTTCCTCTCCGCGCAGGCCTTTTGTAATGGCTCCTATCGGGAATACATTCACTGCTCCATCGCTTTTTGATTTTTCCAGAATGTACTTTACTACCGCTTCATTATCAATGACCGGATCGGTATTAGCCATACAGGCGACAGAAGTGAATCCGCCCATAGCCGCACTCCTCGTGCCGCTTTTGATATCCTCCTTGTACTCGTAGCCCGGATCCCTCAGATGGCAATGGCAATCCACCAGACCGGGCAATACATATCTGCCGTCGGCATTGATCAATTCGGAGCCTGCCGATTGTATTCCTTTGCCTATACTGCTTATGATGCCATTTTCGATGAGGATATCACAAATTTCATTCCTGCCTGTCTTCGCATCAATGATATGGCCGTTTTTAATCAATATCTTCAATCGACAACCCTCCTGGTTAATAAGTATAGCAGCGCCATCCTGACAGCAACACCGTTCGTCACCTGCTCGTTAATAGCTGACTGTCCGCAGTCTATCACAGATGAAGAGAGCTCCACGCCCCTATTGACCGGTCCCGGATGAAGAAGAAGCACATCATCTTTTGCAAGCGACAATCTATCCTCATCCACTCCAAAGAAACGCGAATACTCTCGCTTACTGGGGAAGAGACCTTTCTTCTGTCTTTCAAGCTGTATCCTGAGACCGATTACAACATCCGCGCCTTTCAGCGCTTCCTCGACGTTATTCAAGACCCTGACGCCCGTATTTTCCAACCCGGGAGGGATGAGCGTCGAAGGTCCTGCGATACTAAGGTCGGCGCCTAACTTCAACATCCCCCATATATTGCTCCTTGCCACTCTGCTATAACAGACATCTCCTACGATGGCAATCTTCAAACCTCTGAGGCTGCCTTTTTTTTCCTGTATTGTAAACATGTCGAGAAGGGCTTGCGTCGGATGCTCATTCATCCCATCCCCTGCGTTGATGACCGACGCGTTGACATTCCGGGCCAGAAGATGCGGCGCCCCGGACATGGGATGCCGGATAATTATGACGTCTGCGCCCATGCTGTCTATGGTCTTACCCGTATCTATCAGTGTTTCCCCTTTGGCAACGCTGCTGCCGGACGAAGAGATATTCGCGGAGCTGGCGCCCATGTATTTTGAGGCAAGCTCAAATGAGAGACGCGTCCGCGTACTGTTCTCATAAAACAAGGTAATAATTGACTTACCCTGGAGATGGGCAGTTTTCTTGTTCCTGGACATGATTATCATCTTCATCGTGCGCGCCGTCTCGAGTATATACTCTATCTCGGATGCCTCCATGTTTTTTAATCCAAGCAGGTCTTTGGATTTTAGATTCATCTTATTCCTCCGTTAGAACTGACGTCGCTTATTGTGACACAATCCACGCCGTCTATTTCGGCAACTTTTACATTTATCTGCTCTGTCCTGGAAGTGGGCACATTTTTACCGACAAAATCCGCTCTTACCGGTAATTCGCGATGTCCCCTGTCTATCAATATCGCCAGTTGGATGGACCGGGGTCTGCCTATGTCCATGATCGCTTCTATCGCGGCTCTTACGGTCCTTCCGGTAAAGAGCACGTCGTCCACGAGAACTATTCTTTTTTCAGTTATTGCAAACCTGATTTCCGTTCCGTTAACTATAGGGTGCTCGGCAAGAAGGCTCAGGTCGTCCCTATAGAAAGTAATATCAAGGATGCCTACAGGGATATCATAGCCTTCAGCTTCGAAAATCTTATCCCGGATCCTGCGCGCGATTACAACTCCGCGGCGCTGTATGCCGATCAGTACAAGATTTTCAGTCCCTTTGTTCTTTTCAATAATCTCATGCGCTATTCTCGTTATCGCCCTGTTGACCGCGCTATCGTCCATGATTTCTGCCTTTTCAACCATAACCTATTCCTCACCTCCATAACAAAAAATGCCTCCGCCATAAGGCAGAAGCATCGCTATTACTCTTGCTTTGATATTCATATTGGTATGTTTCATAATCAATCAACCTTTCAAGCCTCTCCGGACTTAATTTAAAGGTCTGTAAAATTCCAAGTTATAATATCACATCAGTCTGCAATAATCAAGCAGTCTTTTAAAATATTCAGGAAGTTGGGAATCAAATTGCATGAATTCCTGTGTAACCGGATGACGGAATGAGATGCTGCGCGCATGAAGCGCCTGCCCCGACAGGTCATAATCCTTGCATCTCCCGCCATACACTGCGTCGCCGAGGACAGGGTGCCCAATATATGCCATGTGCACCCTGATCTGGTGAGTACGTCCTGTTTCCAGTCTGGCCTCGATATATGTCGACTCCTTATACCGTTCAATCACCCTGAAATGCGTAACGGCATGCCTGCCGGCCACCGTATTTACAGCCATCTTCTTCCTGTTGACGGGATTTCTCCCGATCGGGGCTGATATCTCTCCCCTGTCCGTATTCAAAACTCCCTTGACAACAGCGGCATATATCCTTTTTATCAAGTGGTCCTTCAGCATGGACGAAAGCTTTTCATGCACCTGATTGTTCTTTGCGACAATGAGAAGGCCGGATGTATCTTTATCCAATCTATGGACGATACCCGGACGGATAATGCCATTAATATCCGACAGCCTGTCCCCGCAGCAACTCATCAGCGCATTCACCAGAGTACCCGAATAATGCCCAGGCGACGGATGCACCACCATTCCCTTCGGTTTTTCGACCACTAGGATATGGTCATCTTCATAAACGATATCGATTGGTATGTCCTCGGCTTCCACGGCAAGCTTCGCAGGTAATGGAACATCCAGCAGTATCATATCGCCCTGCTTTACCCTGTAACTTGTTTTTATCGCCGACCCGTTTACAACCACCTTGCCGTCATCGATCAGCTTTTTATAAAAAGTCCTCGAATACCCCTCATAATAAGAAGCCAGCCATGCGTCTATCCTCATTTCAAACCCGTCTTCAACCCTTAACCGGATATCCATTTATTAACTCCATTCATTCATTGGAACAATTCGCTAAAATCATCATGCTTTTTGATCAACAACAGAAATAGCAACATTGATCCTATAACTATGGACATATCGGCGACATTGAATGTGGGGAAATGATAGCCGAATATGTAAAAGTCAAGAAAATCCGTCACACTGCCTTTGTATATCCTGTCGATCAGGTTTCCCACAGCCCCGGCAGTTATGATGCTAAGCGATAATCTCGGCAAGGCATGCTTGATTTTCACGAGAAGGTATACGAGTATAGTCGCCATAATAATCGATGAGGCAATAAAAAAGTACCTGCCGTTCTTTAAAATACTCCATGCAGCGCCGGTATTTTCAACATGTATCAAATAAAAAAAACCTGAAATGATCTCGATTTCACCTGTACTCCGGATAATTGCCGTCATAATCAGTTTACTTGCCTGATCGGCGGCGATTAGTACGATAATCAGCGCTATCCATGGTGCAATAAGCATATAGCAGTGGCTCGCTTTCAAAACATTTGTTATAAAATTACCTATTGTTTTATAAGGTACCAATGAGCGATATCATAGTATTTATTCCAATAAACCGGTTGCTGTATACCTCTGATTTTTTTGGAATATAAAACAGTTCCCTTATAAAAAAACAATCCGATATATGGAACATCCTGAAGCAACCTGGATTTGAGTTCATTAAAAAATGACCTTCTGGCATCATAATTCGTATACAAAGCGATGTTTTCCAATAGTTCGGCACATAACGGATTGCTATAACCCGATATATTCCAGACATTGGAATCACTGCTGCCGGCTCCCGGCTTTTGGTTATTTAAGTAAAAAAAGGACATATCGGGAACGCGCCGTACTGTACAGCCTGCCAGCATCATATCAAAGCTGCCCGAATTCATGGCTTTCCGATAATCGTTCCAATCAACTGCTTTTATACTGACGGAAATACCGTACTCAGCAAGTTTGTCACTAATAAATCCGGCGATTTTCTTCCTGTCGGGGTTATCATTATTATATACAAGATCCAGAGAAAGCTGTGTATTCCTACCGTTTATCCTTTTATACAATTTGCCTTTCGCCAGTTGCCACCCATTATCTTTGAGCAATCTTTCCGGATCCTCAAGTTCCGGTTCATCATTATTCTGTGTGGTACTGATAAGCCAGTTGCCGGGTATTGAAGGGAAAACCGCGGAAATAGCCTTGCCCGGAAATAAATCTCTTATTATCTCATCTCTGTCAATGATTTTTGATATCGCATACCTCACGGCAGGGTCGGATATTATAGTTTTGTTCGTATTGAAGGCAACAAACTCGAATCTATTGCCGGAATAACCCGAGAAGGTAATATCCGACCTTCCCGAGAACCTGCTTCCCTCTTTCTGATTGATGAATGCCGCATCTATATCCCTTGTCTGGAAAAAACCTATTGCATCTTCGGTATCATTACCGATCCTGAATTCAACTTCTTCTATATATGGGAGCATCCCATCCTTATCATATATTGCTTTAGAAGCCCACCAATTATCGTTCCTGCTCAATGAAACAGATTTATCTTCATCATATTTCACAAGACGGAACGGGCCGGTACCGGGAATCATATCTTTATCGCCGGGGTTTACCGAAATATTGCTGGATATATGCGCCGGCACTATGGGAAAATCGATATATCCGGGCGTGAATGAATCAGGCCTTTTCAAAATGATCTTGAAGTGGTAGCGGTCCAAAGAAACATAGGCATCCACATTGGCAATGTTATCGTTATAAATCGTTTTTCCCGGATTATTTTTTATTATCTTAAAAGTCTGTTCAACATCAGCGGATGTGAACGGTTTGCCGTCATGCCAGTAAACGTCTTTTCTTAGCTCGAAAGTCCAAGATAATCCATCCCGTGATACTTCCCAACCTTTTGCGAGCCAAGGTTCAGGCTTGAGATCCCTTCCGACCATTGTCAATCCTTCATATATTAAAGGAAATACATCAGACATGCTACTGTTCTTTGAGAATAAAGGATTCAACGTATCGGGCGGGGTACAAAACAGTCTTAATGTGCCCCCTCTTGCTGGGCCGTTATCTATCATCCCGTCTATAACCGAACCGACCTTCTCATCGGTATCATCCGTACCCGTGTTGACTTCCGATATTGTATTCCGGTAGTCGGAGGTACATGAAGCGGACGTTACAATAAGAAAAAACAACATCGCGTATATAAGTATGCTCTTGAGTTTATATGATACATTTCGTCTTTGTTTCACACTTATATTATATTTTCAGTCTTTGCGGTTTTCAAGTGCCAAGGTTTGCAAATATATCCAATTAATAAAGAGGATTTTTATCACAATATGTAGAATTATTAGATTATGAATTTATACTATTGGGTTGATATAAATCTCAATAATCAGGGAGGCTTATACATGGACATATTAAAGATCTCATCAAAATCCAACCCTAATTCAATTGCAGGCGCACTCGCCGGCGTCATCAGGGAAAAAGGAAGCGTGGAGATGCACGCCATTGGCGCGGGTGCGCTTAATCAGGCAATTAAAGCTGTTGCGATATCAAGGGGATACATGGCGCCTTCCGGAATTGATCTGATATGCATTCCTGCATTTACAGACTTAACAATAGATGGTAGGGAACGTACCGCTATCAAATTGATAGTAGAGCCGCGCAGGTAGTAAATCTTACTATTGCGCTTCCATTACACAGGACAACCTCTCAAGCCGGGTTGTCCTGCCCGTGCTTTCATTAATGTCCACAAGCAGACCGTTGAACTGGGTTCTGCCTTTTGCTACTTCGAATTTGACAGGCATATGCTTTAGAAATTTATCCAATATTATATCTTTATCCACCCCTAATATACCATCATGCGGCCCTGTCATCCCAGCATCGGTAATATACCCGGTACCCATCGGAAGTATCCTTTCGTCTGCCGTCTGTATATGGGTATGAGTACCTATTACGCATGAAACCTTACCATCAAGATACCACGCCAAGGCATTCTTTTCCGATGTTGCCTCCGCGTGCATATCAACGATAATAATGTTTGTAAAACTCCTCAGGTATTCTGTTTCCTTGAGTGCCGTCCTGAACGGGCAGTCGATACTATCCATATATACCCTGCCCATTACATTCAGTATACCGATCTGTATACCGCCGTTCCTGCCTGCCTGCATTATTACAGAACCTTTACCCGGAAGCTCAGGCGGGTAATTGGCGGGTCTTAGCACGCTCTGTTCGGATTCAATGAAGTTTAACACTTCCCTTTTTGACCATACATGATTGCCGGTCGTTATCACATCCACGCCGGATAAAAAAATCTCTTTTACTGTCGAATACGTTAGACCGCTTCCACCGGCAGCATTTTCGGCGTTGGCAATACAAAAGTCGTGCTTTTTTTCTGCTTTTATTTTAGGTATGATTTCTCTTAAAACCTTTCTTCCCGGATTTCCGACAACATCGCCAATAAAAAGAATTCTCACTGGTTTCCTCCATAAAACATCCTTCTGAATTTCGGTCTGAGACTAAACAGGGGAATGCATTTTACAATGCCTTCCCCTGAAAGACTCAATACGCTGTAATATTTCTATTTCGCATATTCAATAGCCCTTGTTTCCCTGATGACATTAACCTTTATCTGACCGGGGTATTCAAGCTCGCTTTCGATTTTCTTCACTATATCGCGGGCCTTGATAACCATCTCTTCGTCAGTGACATCTTCGGGTTTGATTATGATTCTGATTTCTCTCCCGGCTTGTATTGCATAAGACTTGTCCACACCAGGAAATGAATTTGCTATTTCTTCGAGCTTCTCAATTCTCTTTATATAAGACTCGAGAGTCTCTCTTCTTGCCCCCGGCCGAGCGGCAGATATAGTATCGGCTGCCTGGACGATTATGGAATTCAGCGAATCAGCTTCAACATCACCATGGTGCGATAAAATTGCATTTATTACTTCATTGGATTCACGATATTTTTTAGCTAAATCAGCCCCGATATCTACGTGCGAGCCTTCAATTTCGTGGTCTATGGCTTTTCCCAAGTCATGCAGCAAGCCTGCTCTCTTTGCAAGCATCGCATCTGCATTCAGCTCTGATGCCAGAACCCCTGAAAGCTTCGATACTTCTATGGAATGATCAAGCACATTTTGCCCGTAGCTTGTTCTGAATCGGAGTTTTCCCAACAGCTTCACCACTTCGGGGTGCAATCCGTGGACTCCGGTTTCAAACATTGCCCTGTCGCCTTCCTGACGGATGGTATTATCGACTTCTTTCTTTGCTTTTTCAACCATTTCTTCGATTCTTGCCGGATGTATTCTGCCGTCTATTATGAGCTTTTCGAGCGTAAGTCTTGCCACTTCCCTCCTGATTGGATCGAACCCCGATAATATCACAGCTTCAGGAGTATCATCGATTATCAGGTCAATACCTGTTAATGTCTCAAGAGTTCTAATATTTCTGCCTTCCCGTCCGATTATCCTGCCCTTCATTTCATCATTGGGCAGCGGAACCACTGATACAGTCACTTCAGACACATGGTCAGCCGCGCTTTTCTGTATTGCGCATGCTATGATCTCTTTGGCCTTCCTGTCGGCTTCCTCCTTTGCCTTGGCTTCCAGATCCTTAATAAGTATGGCCATTTCGTGTTTAACTTCGTTTTCCACGTTCTGCAGAAGATATTGTTTGGCTTCCTCTACCGAAAAACCGGATATTTTTTCAAGCTCCTCCAAATGCTTTTTCTGAAGTTCCGCCAATTTCTCCTGATATGCCTGCACTTCCCTGGTCTTTTTAGTCAAGACCTCCTCTTTCTGTTCAAGCGACTCCACCTTTTTATCAAGTGATTCCTCTTTTTGCAGCAGTCTTCTTTCAAGGCGCTGCATTTCGTTCCGTCTTTCTTTTATCTCCCTGTCGAGTTCAACCCTGCTGCGATGTACTTCTTCTTTCGCTTCCAGAAGTATCTCCCTTTTCCGGTTTTCAGCAACTTTCTGCGCGTCTGTCAGGATTCTTTTCGATTCCTGTTCAGCGCTTCCGATTTCAGCTTCCGCGACTTTCTTTCTATGGTTTTCACCAAAACGGAACATTATCAATGATGCAATAACTGCAATTACAATACCAATGACTAAACCAATTAATATGTCTGTAATACAGCACACCTCCCCTATTTATTTATCAATGATCAAAGGCTGCATATCTAAAGCCTGCAGCCTGATTTTCATAAGTCAATTTTAAACTTTTTTAAAAATCGTGTCAACGTTATGTAACTATTTTCATAAACCGGTCATTTTTCTTGAGATAAAGAAATGCCCTGTTCCTGCGAGCGCTGTCTTTGAGTGAGGAATCGATTTCAACCGCTTTTTTCAGGCTTTCTACGGCAACATCATATTTCTCCATCATAGCGTACACTTCAGCCAGCTGATACAGGATATCGCTCTGGGAAGATTTGATACTAAGCGCGCTCTTATACATCTCCACAGCCTGGTCGTATTCCTTTAGTTTTATATATAGAGCCCCAAGATGATAATAGATAGTCAGCTCATCAGGTTTTTGCGTCAAAGCCTTATGCAGCATGTCAACCGCCTCAGTCAGCCTTCCTGTCCTGGAAAAAACAACTCCGAGATTGTAAGTCAGGCGATAATCGTCAGGATTATTGGCTATGCCTTCTTTGTACACATCTATCGCATCCTGCATTCTGCCGGCAAATGTATATAGCAATCCAAGACTATTATATGAATCGGGATAATCACTTTTCAGGCTGATTGACTTTTTGAACATCCTTACAGCCTCATCAATATGTCCAGATTCCTGCAGCGATAAGGCGAGATTATGAAAACTTCTGTAATTTGAAGGATCAAGTTCAGCCGCCTTTTTAAAGCATTTGACCGCGTCATCCATGCAGCCTGAGGCAAAGAGGAGATTGCCCTTTCCGAACCACGCTGAAAAGCAATGCT
>CAZCKQ010000046.1:0-10838 GCA_964499315.1 uncultured Eubacteriales bacterium
ATTTCTGAATATGTAATATTCTCAATCTGCGTTAATATCTTTTAATCAAAGTACTGTCCGATGATAAGTGTTCCTGCGACCGGGCTGCTTCTGTCTGAATTGACGATAGGACGGCGCGATATGAGAGCCGGTCCGGTGTTCAGGTCTAAAATGCCTGATAAAACGCCGCTGCTGCTTTTATTGTGTATAAGAATCTTTCCGCTATTTATATATTCGCCCAGATTTCCCGGAGGTTTATCGATAAGCACTCCCTGCGTATCCATTGATAAATTGTAGACAATATTGCCATTGGTATTTATAAACATCATAAAATCGATGTCCAACGTATTGAGCGTAGAAGCATCAAGGTTCGTATCGATAAATTCCTGATTGCCGTCCTGTACGAAGCCGTATGCATCATCCCGGGCGGACCAGTCGGCGCAGATTGAATCAAGGTGTAATACCAGGCTGGAGACGATATTTGAAATCCTGTCTGATTCCTGCTTCATCAGGAGTTGTTCCCGGTATAGCAAATCCTTTAACAAAATGAATCGCGATATTGCTAACACTGCCATCACCAAAGTAAAAGTGTCAAGGGCCACTATGACCACGGTCTTTTTTCTTATGCTCATTAATACCACCTTTGTTTCCTTTGTTTCATGCCTGACTCATCCTTTGTATAGACTGGATCACCCAGTTGTCATTGTCTTTGTCGTTGTCATTGTCTTTCATTATCGTTATTAGAGCGGGGACGTAAGAGAAATCCTCTCCGAACAATTGTATCTTGAATATCTTTACGTCATCCGTATCTTTCAATAATATCACATTGGATAAAGATCCGATGTACGACTTGGCGCCGTCAAGCTTCGCCAGAGGTTTTTCGGTCAATTTGCGGATAATGTCCAGGAGCTTCGTGTCAGGCTTTGCAACTATATATGTTTCGGAGCCGAAGGTGTCTGTTATCTTTCCGGTGGCCGCATCTATCTGAAGGGCTGCAAAATCGTATTTTGACGTATGGCGGCTATCGTCGCCCTGAAATACGATTTCGCACTGCAGCTTTATATTGTGTTTCGCGGTTCCGTCTATTACCTGTGTGCCTGAATAAACTATCCGGTTATGCAGGTCGGCCATTCCGTATACATCCTGAAACATGCCTTCTAAAGGTTTTATGTCCTGAAACAAGCCTTCTGCCGTTCTTATGGCCTCCTGCGCTGTAATGCTGCCTTTGCCCTGTCCGAAAAATGACTCGGGCTTAGTGTCCATTGCATATGATTCAATAACCGCGTTACCGTCGAACTTGTCGAGAGCCGGTACTTCCGACATTGACTGCATATATTCCTGAGAGAACATGAATGATGCCGAGTTGCGGTTTTCTTTAGAAATTATACAGAATTTGACCGATGACCACCATATCGGATCCCGGAGTATGTCTTTCCGTCCAAGTAACAATTTGAGCATGTCATATGAATTATTGATATTGATATGTTGCTCAGGCAAGCTGCATTTTATTGAGATCACCAGCGTGTTATTCTCAATATATGTATCGACAAATCCGGGATCTTTTTGAAGAACCGACGAAAGTGATTGCTTCAATCTTTTGAACCGTTCAAGCAGCGCCGTTCGGACAAACAAATCATCTTTGTAGGTGATATCCAGGGTGTTGTCATGATATTCGCTAATATAAGCAGCCCGCTTATTGTTCAATTCATAACCGATAGTGCCTTCCGGATGACCATATATTGATGCGGCTGGTACCGGATATTCGGAGTCGCCTTTAAAAATGCACGATACGAACGTAATATCGTGGCAGGAACCGGTAATAATACTTTTATTGTTAGTAGAAAAGACCGTACGCTCAAATACAGCATCTTTGACACTGCCGAGCTGCATTAAATACATCTGGCAATCACGGACGACCGAATCACTGATTTTTATGCCTTCACACCCGACAGCCTCAATTCCTATTACGCCGCAACCAAAGATATCGCAATACTCCACGGTCATATTGCTGCAATCATAAAAGCCCAAAGCATTTGCGAGGCATGAAAATTGGGTTTTGTGGCCTATTCTGAGGTTTTTGATGCTGATATTGCTGCTGTTGTGGAATACAAGGACAGTCGCATCCTCGGAAGCGGTGATAAAATCAACGGGATCATCGGTACCGCCTTCGCCTATTATATTTGCATTATGCAGATTATAAAAAGAAGCCCTGCCCGAATTGTCGGATTTGAAATAATCTGTGCGTTCGCTGCGCGAATGTATATCATAGTCGCCGCCCGGCAGCAGGCGAATAGTCCTATAGGGTTTGAGCTCCCTGATCAATTCCCGGGCGTTATGTACTGTCACTTCCATTATCGCGGGATGAATATCTGTTGTCTCTGCCTCTGCTGTTGCAGTTGTTGCTGCTGTTGCAGTTGATTCGGATGTCACATCCGGTTCCGTACCGTCAGATCGGGTGCCGTTATCTATGCCGTTGTCTTTGCCGTTATCTATGCCGTTGTCATCCTGTTTATTGGCGCATCCTGTAAATACCGTAATAACCGTAATAGGTATTAATAACAGAATAAATATTAATAGCAAAGTTAGTATTATCGCTTTCTTTTGTGCATAGGCAGCCATATTTTTATTATATCACACGCGGGTTCATTTTTACCATTTCTAGACACCACTATTCTAAAAGGCAGCCGCCGAGAGATAACTCAAATACTCTTGCATATAAGTGTTATGCTAATAAGTGTTATACTGCAGCGTGTGCAAAAATTTGAGTAATGCACGAAATTTCTGGATAAAATATCCATATTGCGGCTAATTTTGTGAAATATGTTAATTAATGCTTAGATATTCTGGTATTATTTTACAAATATTTGTGCATTACTTCGAAAATTGCACACTTGCCCTGCAACGCTGCCATTCTTCAATAAAAATATAAAAAATGTAAAATGAAAGAAGCCGATTGAATACAGCAATCGACTTCTTTTGGGTAAAATATTTTGGTACGCCCGAGACGATTTGAACGTCCGGATGCAGGTTTAGGAAACCTGTGCCTTATCCACTTGGCTACGGGCGCATATATTAACAAGGCGCATGTATCAAGGCGCATATATCAACTATATCAACAATTTCTAATTTTAAGGCGGCGCGGGCGATTTGTCAACTTCAGCCGCGGGTATAATATAAGTATTGCATGAAATGAGGAAACGAGGGTGGTATTAATAAAAAATCATAATCAACTAAAGCAGGCCACATTCGCCGGTGGCTGTTTTTGGTGCATGGTGCAGCCTTTTGCCAGGCTCGCGGGCGTTGAAAGTGTCGTATCGGGTTATACGGGTGGTGTTGTCGAAAATCCATCATATGAAGATGTATGTTCAGGTAAAACAGGCCATTATGAGGCTGTGCGGATAACGTACGACCCTTCCGTGATAACCTACGACAAACTTCTCGATACTTTCTGGAAACAGATCGATCCTTTCGACCCCGGCGGACAATTCGCCGACAGGGGGACGCAGTACCGTACCGCAATTTTCTATCATGATGAAGAACAGAAGAAGCTTGCGGAAGAATCAAAGGCGAGGATCGGCCAGATGATCGGCAGATCACTGGCGGCGGATAAGCCTGTTGCAACCGCAATACTGCCATTCGCATTCTTCTACCCTGCTGAAGATTATCATCAGGACTATTACCTAAAAAATCCGCAGCATTATTATAGTTACAAGGCGGGTTCCGGTCGGGGCAAGCTAACCCGGCTGCAGTATGACGTAACGCGCAGGAATGCCACCGAGCCTCCATTCCAAAATGAGTATTGGAATAATGATAGGCAGGGGATATATGTCGATGTGATTTCGGGCGAACCGCTGTTCAGCTCTCTGGACAAATTTGATTCGGGCTGTGGATGGCCGAGTTTCACCAAGCCTTTGTCACAAACGAATATTGTGCAAAGGTCGGATACCAGCCACTCCATGATCAGGACCGAAGTCAGAAGCAAAAACGCCGATTCGCATCTGGGGCATGTATTCACTGACGGACCGGCACCTTCCGGAAAGCGTTACTGTATCAACTCGGCATCATTGAAGTTCATTCCCAAAGAAGACATGGAAAAAGAAGGCTATGGCGAATACCTGCGCCTGTTTGAAAAATAAGCTCAGGATGCTGGACCTCCCGGTTTGAGGGACCTCTCGGTTTGAGGGACCCCTAAGACGAGGGACCCCTAAGACGAGGACCTCTAAGACGAGGAACCCCTAAGACGAAAGATCTATATTATCTTCCTGACGCTGAAATTGTCCAGCAGCACCGGCCAGTTCTGCGGGAATGGCGATGAAAGCTCCCAATAACTGACCCCTCTCAGGTTATATTGCTTTACGACATCGTACTTTGCCTGTGCGCTCCTTGCGTCTTCGAACCACACTTCATGGGTTACACCGTCGGCCACATAGTTAAAAAAAGGCGATTGATAAAGCTGGTTGAATTTAATCTCGGCGCCATTTCTGAAAGCTCTGCTAACGGCCTCCTGTGGGCTTATGGTGGCAGCTATGGTCTGGCCCGCGACAAAAGGCAGTCTCCAATCTCTGCCATATGTCGGCATTCCCATGAGGATCTTGTTCCTCGGGATTACGGTAACCGCGAAATCCAGGACGCGTTTGACTTCGTTGATCGGAGCGATGGCCCATGGCGGACCGCCCGCCCAGCCCCATTCGTAAGTCATGAGCACGACAAAGTCCAGTACACGTCCATGGAATGCATAATCGTGGGCTTCATAAAGCAGGCCTGCCTGCGTTGCAGACACCTTTGGCGCAAGCGCCGACGAAACGAGGTATCCCAAGGGGCGCAGCCTGTCTGTGACGCGCACGAGGAACCTATTGTAATCTTCCCTGTTACGCGGGAAAACATATTCGAAGTCTATATTCAGGCCGACGAAACCTTTTGTATTCATGATGTCTATGATATTCGCGATGAGTCTGTCCTGCACGGCGACGCTTGTTAATACATCGTTTGCCAGTTCGGAGCTGAACCTCCTCCCTTCGAAATTAGTTATGGTCATCTGGGGAGCTGCACGTTGAGACCTTGCTATGCCTATCACTTCAGTGTCGTTAAGCGGCGTCAGTGAACCATCCCGCAAGATATGATAACTGAATACGCTCAGGTAAGTTAAATATCTGCTGAGGTTGGTAGCCGCTTGTCGGCCGACCGCCCCCATTACGGACAGGTAGCCGTTCACATCGATCGTAGGTCTGGGCTGGGGGATTGTCAACCTTTGCCCGGGAAAAATCAGTGCCGGGTTCTGGATATTGTTCGCTACCGCGATTGCATCGATGGTCGTGCCGTACTGACGGGAAATCTGCCAGAGGGTTTCGCCTGGTCTGACGATATGGATCCTTTCGGGAGTAGGTATGATGAGCGCCTGACCTACTACAAGCTGATCGGGATTCGGGAGCTGGTTGACCGTAACAATGCTGTTCACCGATACGCCAAAATCCCTCGACAGCCGCCAGAGGGTATCTCCTCTTTTTACAGTATAAATCGTCATAATAATAGTCACTTTCCATAATATTGCTATTCCATATTATTAAAAATGCCTGGTAATGGTTCTTGAATGCCTTGCAATTGTTCTTGCATTTGAATTTGAATTGAGAAATTGCATTTTACCGGGTATAATATATTACCAGAAATAAGTATATTATCAAATATAAAGTGTTTACGGAGGTTGCGGCATGTCCGAAAAGACAGACAAGGCAGCAAAGGCGGCTAAGGCAGTAAAGGCGGCCAAGGATGCAAAGGTGGTCGGAGCTGTAAAGGCAGCCGGGGCTGAAAAAGCGGCTGGCGCCGGCAGGCTGCCGAAGAGAGACGAGATTGAGGAGAAGTACAAGTGGAAGCTTGAGGATATCTACGAAACTGATGACATGTGGGAGGAAGACTTCAAAAGGGTTAAACAGTTGGCATCGGGGGTATCGATATTCAAGGGCGCGCTTGCTCAGAGCGCCGAAAAGCTGCTGGAATGCTTCATATATTGCGAGGAGTTGTTTTGCCTGAGTGACAAGTTATTCCTCTATGCGAGGATGCGCAGGGACGAGGACAATTCAAACCGTATATATCAGGCTCTGGCTGACAGGGCAATGGCTTTGGGCACCGAAGTATACGCTGCCGCGTCGTTTATTGTCCCTGAGATAATGTCTATTGACGAGGCGGTGCTTCGTGGGTTCATTGAAGGCAACGAGCATCTGAAGGTTTATAAACAATATATATCCGAACTGCTGCGGCAGAAAAAACATATATTGTCCGAGCGGGAAGAGGAGATACTGGCTTTGGCGTCGGAGGTGATGCATGCCCCTTCTGACATCTTCGGCATGTTCAATAACGCCGATATAAAGTTTCCGTTCGTCAAGGATGAAAACGGAGCGGATGTCGAGCTTACAAAAGGCAGATATATCAAGTTCCTGGAAAGCCGCGACAGAAAGGTGCGCGAAGGCGCCTTCAAAGCTATGTATGAGACCTATGGCAAAGCGAAGAATACACTGGCTGCCACCCTCGGCAACAGTATCAAGAAGGATAAATTTCACGCAACCATCCGCAGATATGGCTCATGCCTTGAAGCTGCGCTTGATGGGGATAATATTGATACAACCGTGTATACAAATCTGATAGATATTGTTAACAAAAACCTGCCTTTGCTGCACAAATATCTCCGGCTGAGGAAAAAAGCGCTGAAACTTGATACGCTGCATATGTACGATTTATATGTGCCATTGGTGGAGGAGCCGGAAAAAAACATCCCGTACGAGGAGGCCGTGAAACAGGTAGAAGCGGCGTTCGAACCGCTTGGGGAGAACTATTGCAAGGTCGTTCGCCATGCTTTCGAATCGCGGTGGGTGGACGTCTGCGAGAACGAGGGCAAGACCAGCGGGGCGTATTCATGGGGCGCGTACAGGACGCACCCGTATGTGTTGCTCAATTATCAGGGCATGATAAACGATGTGTTCACCATAGCGCACGAGATGGGGCACGCCATGCACTCGTACCTGACGACTGCCAGACAGCCGTATATATATTCCGAATACAGGATATTCGTGGCGGAAGTGGCCTCGACGGTGAATGAATCACTGCTTATGCATCATATGCTCGGCAGGACGTCGGACACGAAAGTGCGCGCGTATCTGCTCAACCACTACCTTGAGGAGTTCAGGGGCACCGTCATCAGGCAGGTGATGTTCTCCGAATTTGAGAAGATAACGCATGAGAAGGCAGAATCAGGTGTTCCTCTGACGGCCGCGGAGCTCAGCGGCATATACCGGCAGTTGAACGAGAGGTACTTCGGTGATGTACTTGCCGTAGATGACGAAATCGATATGGAATGGGCGAGGATACCGCATTTTTACAGGAGCTTCTACGTATATAAATACGCGACCGGCTTTTCCGTAGCGATGTCGCTTTCGCGCCAGATTCTCGATGAAGGTAAGCCTGCCGTGGACAGGTACATCGAATTTCTTAGCAGCGGCAGCTCCGATTATCCGCTGAACCTGCTCAAAAAGGCCGGCGTCGACCTTTCCACGCCCAAGCCGGTCGAAGACGCTTTCAAGTTGTTTAGCCAACTCACTGATGAACTCGACAGTCTGCTGACGTCCAAAAAATAAGAAAGGAACAGGTAACAGGCAATGAAAGATCCGAGAATTGACAAGCTGGCTGATATCCTCATCGGATATTCGACCGGAATCAAGGCGGGGGAGCGCATCCTCATAGAATCGTCGGGCAGCACCAACCCGCTTGTTAAGGCGCTGGTCCGCAAGGTATACGCCGCAGGAGGCATACCTTTTGTAAGCATCAAGGACCAGGAGATAACCCGCGTCCTGCTTGATGGCTGCAACGAGCGCCAGCTCGAGGACATGGCCCGCTATGAGATCAACAGGATGAAGGACATGCAGGCATATATCGGGGTACGCGCCGGCGATAACGTCAGCGAGATGGGCGCGGTCCACCCCGACAAGATGAAGATGTATATGGAGCTTTACACTACACCGTTGCATTACGAACTGAGGGTGAAGCATACCAAATGGTGCGTACTGCGGTATCCCAACCCTTCCATGGCGCAGCTCGCCGGTATGTCCACCGAAGAGTTCGAGGATTTCTACTTCAGGGTATGCAATCTCGATTATACTAAGATGTCTGCAGCAATGGACGTGCTTGTCGATCTGATGCAGAAGACTGACAGGGTACGGATCACCGGCAAAGACACCGATCTTTCATTCTCAATAAAAGGCTTGCCCGCAATCAAATGCGACGGGCACCTCAACGTGCCCGATGGTGAGGTGTTTTCCGCGCCGGTGAGGGATTCGGTCAACGGCAGGATAACCTATAATGTCCCGGCCATTTACCACGGATTCACTTATGAGAATATCAGCCTTGACTTCAAGGACGGGAAGATTGTCAACGCCTCAGCCAACGACACCGAAAGGATCAACAAGATCTTTGATTCCGATGAAGGGGCGCGGTACGTCGGCGAATTCTCCCTCGGCCTCAATCCATATATCGACAAGCCCATGAAAGATACGCTGTTCGACGAAAAGATACGCGGCAGCCTGCACTTCACCCCGGGAAGCTGTTACGATGAATGTGACAACGGCAATAAATCCGCTGTGCACTGGGACCTCGTCTTTGTGCAGCGTCCGGAGCATGGCGGCGGCGACATCTGGTTCGACGATCAACTCATCAGGCACGATGGCCTGTTTGTGCCGGAAGCGCTCCAATGCCTCAACCCGGATAACCTTAAGTAGCCTAAAGTAATCTGAAGTAACCTGAAGTAACCTTATGCAATGCTGATTTATTTCAGCAGAACCGCGACGCCGTAGGGTTCCAGAACGAGAGTGTCTTTTACGGTGGAGGCTGTTAATAATTCTTTAAAGCATTCATTTAGCCTGATGCCCGCTTGATCGCCATTATGGTTTAGAATAATATAGAAAAAATCACCATTATTTACCTTCTTAATAACCTCCACTCCGCATACAGGCTCCGGTAATGCGGGTTTCACGTCAGACTCGGAAGCAATCAGCCTCATCATCGCGGACATCGCTTGTTTGTCCAGGTCGCAACCCACGTAGTAGACCTTTCCCTTACCGTACCTGTTTACAGTCACCGCCGGTTTGCCGCAATAATATTCACTGGAATAGGTAAACAAGGGTTCCGCCGTCTCGGCTTTAAGGATGTCGCACCAAATGGATGCTTTTGCCTGACCTGTGATACCTGAAACCTGTATCTGCCGACCGCCATTCAACGAGTCAAACTCTTCTACTTCCACACCTGCCAGTGTTTTGAAGCAACCGGGCAGCGTATCGGTCGTCATCCTGTTATTCCATGTCTTCGTACCCGACCGGAAGGTGATTATCAGGTTTCCGCCTTTCTCCACGTATTCTTCCATTTTTACTTTTATGTCCTCACGCATAAGGTTGAACGCAGGCATGATGACAAGTTTATATTTTGAGAGATCAACTTCTGCCGATATGACATCCGCATTGATGTTATTAAGAAGCAGAGCGGAGTAATAATCCTTAAGCAGGCAATTGTAATCAAAACCTTTATTATGCGGTTGGAATCTGTGGCTCCACAGGTTGTCGTAGGATTTGACCAACGCGGTCTCTGCAACAACTTGCGAACCAACCAGCAGATCCGAAAGTGCCTGCATTTCCTTGCCGGTCTGAGCAACCTCCCTGTACCTCCTCCTTGGAACCGCATCATGATCGAGGATCCCGTACCAATATTCCTCGGTGCCGAACGTACATGCCCGCCAGCGGAAATATACGATAGCGTCGGCGCCGTGCGCGACGGATTGGTATGCCCAGAGGCGGATCTGCCCAGGTTTCGGAGTGTCTCCCAGGACGCTCCAACCACAGGGACCGCTTTGCTGCTCCATTACCCAGAAGTTCTTGTCCTTGACGCCACGCATCAGGTCATGGGCCATAGCTACATCCTCATACGTCTTGCTTCCCCATTGGTGATCAGGATAGTTATCCCAGGCTACAAAATCCAAATCCTTGCCTAAACAGAAATAGTCGATTTCAGAGAAATGCCCCATGAAATTGTGCGTAATGGGCTGTTTGCAGCCGCAAAGCCTTAGCTCGTCTATCTGGGCCTTCTGGTAGGATACGACGGAATCGGAAGAAAACCTGTAGAAATCCAGCAGCATTCCGACATTATGACCATGGTTGGCCATGTCGGTGCCTTCGCAGACAGTATAGTAAGGTAAGATCAATTCGTCCCAGCTTCTATAGGTTTGGCTCCAGAACACGGTTCCCCATTCGCTGTTCAGCTTGTCTACAGTTCTGTATTTATCCTTGAGCCAGCTTTTAAAGCCCTCGAGGCAATGCTCGCAGTAGCAGCGCGCTGTATTATGGCAGCCGAATTCATTATCTATCTGCCAGGCGACGATATTGGTGTCGTTTTTATAATGCTCTCCCATGGCTCTTACAATTTCCATTGAGAGCTTCTTGTACACCGGATTGTTGCTGCAGTAATGCCGGCGGCTGCCAAAGCCTCTGACCCTCCCGCAGGCGTCTTTCATATAAATATCCGGGTTTTCGTCCATCAGCCACTTTGGAGGCGTGGCGGTAGGAGTACCCATTACCACCTTTATACCTTCTGCCGATAACGTATGAATGGCTTCATCGAGCCAGGAGAAATCGTACTCCCCTTTAACAGGCTCTATCTTAGCCCATGCGAACTCCGCGAGACGTACGATATTCAGGTTGTCTTCCCTCATCGGTTTCGCTTCGGTAGGCCATCTTTCTTGTCGCCCGTGTTCCGGATGATAGGCTTCGCCGTAATACACGCCCACATACATAGGAGTTTATGGAGGACTTTGTTGCATGCGACGAACTGTA
>CAZCKQ010000047.1:0-10711 GCA_964499315.1 uncultured Eubacteriales bacterium
TCATGAATTCTCCCACGCCTTCGTATCATACAGGCTCGGCGACCGGACCGCCAGAGACCTCGGCCGTCTCAGCGTCAATCCTTTGAAGCATCTGGATGTCCTCGGGACTATCATGTTGCTGTTTTCAGGGTTCGGCTGGGCAAAGCCGGTTCCGATAAATCCCATGTACTATAAGGACAAAAGAAAAGGGATATTGCTCGTATCGCTCGCAGGTCCTCTTTCCAACGTGATACTGGCCTTAATCATAGCTTTGCCTATGGTTTATCTCGAGACAAAGTACGGGTTGCAGCACGGTGGTTTTTACCAGGTCATGGACATACGGGCAATATTATATAATCTGTGTCTGATCATATATACGATAAATATCAATCTTGCCGTATTCAATATCATCCCGGTCCCTCCGCTGGACGGGTCGAAGATACTTTCAGTGCTCATTCCGCAGCAGTATTATTTCAAACTTGTGCGTTATGAGAATTTTATCGGACTTGCATTCCTTGTCATAATTTTTGTTGTCCCGTCCGCTCTGTGGAGAATCATGTCGCCGTTCATACGGGTCATCGAAACAGCTATAAACTATATCATATCTCCTATTGTCCGAATATTCGTTTGACATTGTTCCTGTGTCAAATTAAAATTGTATGAAGGATGGTGGTGGAATGAAAAAAGGTACGATTCTGAGCGGTACGAGACCGACAGGACAACTGCATTTTGGAAATTACTTCGGAGCGCTTGAGAATTGGGTCAGACTGCAGGATGAATATGAATGCTTCTTTTTTATTGCCGACTGGCATGCGCTTACGACCGGATATGAGAACACCTCGGATCTAAAAAGGAATATAGATGAAGTGGCAGTCGATTTTATCAGTTCGGGGCTTGATCCTGAAAAATGCACTTTGTTTTTACAATCTTCCGTCAAGGAACATGCCGAGCTCCATTTACTGCTGTCAATGATAACGCCGCTCTCATGGCTGTTGAGATGTCCTACCTACAAGGACCAGCTGGCGCAGTTAAAAGACAAGGACATTTCGACGCTGGGTTTTCTGGGTTACCCGTGCCTCCAAGCTGCGGACATATTGATCTACAAGGCCGATTTCGTGCCGGTGGGCGAGGATCAGCTGCCGCATCTCGAAATAACACGCGAGATTGCCCGGCGGTTCAACTTCATTTATGGTGAAACGTTTCCCGAGCCTCAGCCCAAGCTGACGAAGTCAAAAGTCCTTCCGGGCACCGATGGGCGCAAGATGAGCAAAAGCTACGGAAACACCATTGCTCTGTCTGATAACCCTGATGAGATCCGCAAGAAGGTAAGCAATATGGTGACCGATCCGGCGCGTATAAGGAAAAGCGATCCGGGCCATCCCGAAATATGCGCGGTGTATGCATTCCACAATGTCTTCAATGAAGATGGAGTTCAGGAGCTTTGCGGCGCGTGCCGCGAAGGTTCCATCGGTTGTGTCGAATGCAAGAGGCGCCTCGCCGACCGTGTTGTTGCGAAGATGTCGCCTGTTTACGAAAAACGTCAGTCCATAACATCAAAAAAGGGCTATATAAGGGAAGTCCTGGATGCAGGCAACAGGCACGCCAGAGAGGTCGCGGCACGGACCCTTGACGACGTGAGGCGCGCAATGAGGATAGATTGGTAAAAGGAGAATGATTCCATAATTGGAGAGTTCGCTTGCCAATGCATGTAAAATAAGGATAAAGGATTTTGAAGGCCCTTTTGATCTGCTTTTCCATCTGATCGAAAAGAACAAGGTCAATATCTACGACATCCCTATAAATGATATTGTCGGACAATACCTGCATTATCTTTCGGAGATGCGGGAACTCAATCTCGACATCGCGAGCGAATTTCTTGTTATGGCAGCGACGCTGCTGTATATAAAATCAAGGATGCTCCTGCCCGGCAATGACCCGACGGAAGACGAAGGCCCCGATCCAAGGGAAGAACTGGTCAACCGCCTGCTTGAGTACAGGAAATACAAAGAGGTCACGGATACGTTCAGAAAACTCGAATCCTTGTGGCTGGGCTCTTACTGCAGAGTTTCAGGAGATGAGCCTTCAGCCGCACCGGGAAATGATGGGACCTTAAGCCTGTCCATCGACAAACTGGCTGAAACTTACCGGTTCATAATCCTCAGAAATGAAAAAAGGATCAATCGGAACCTTCCGGAGATCACGGATTTTGTGCGTCGGGAAACAATGACGCTGCGTCAGAAGATGAACCAGATACTTAAGTTCCTTGCTCAAAAGGGCGCATTCATATTCTCGGAATTCCTGTCTCCGTTAAGGCATTCGCGCTCTGAGGTCGTATCTGGTTTTTTGGCTATGCTTGAGCTCTCACGTTTGAAAAAGGTTATACTTGAACAAAAAAAGCTTTTTTCAAGTATTCTTATTAAAAGTAATACAAAGTTAAAATAAAAGCTGTGGTTACGAGGTAATGGTATGGACGAATTGATTGCTGTCATAGAAGGCGTATTGTTTGCCTCAGGCGACCCTGTTCCGGCAGGGAAATTGGCTGAGATCACCGGCATTGATAAAAAAGATATCAGGAAGCTGCTTGATAAAATGATCGAAGCGAGCAAAGCGCCCGACAAAGGGATTCTGATAAGGGAGCTTGACGGCAAATACCAGATGTGTACAAAACCCGAGCATTCCTTTTACATATCGAAGGTCAGCGAGCAACGCCAGAAACAGGGATTGTCACAACCGGCCTATGAAACGCTGGCAATAATCGCATATAATTCTCCGATTACAAAATCCGGAATAGAACAGATCAGAGGCGTTAATTCCGACAGTTGTGTCGAAACCCTTCTCCAACGCAATCTTATTCAGGAAGCCGGAAGGCTGAATGTTCCCGGAAGACCGATACTGTTCGAGATTACCGATGAATTCCTCAGGTCCTTCGGTCTGAATTCGAAGGATGAACTGCCTCCCATTTAATTACTTCACGTATTTTTGCCTTTTATTTGGTAAAAATAACCGGGTGAGGTGTTATTGTGCCCAATCCGGTTGCATACATTTTAATAATTTTGCTTATCATCCTGCTTATAGTTGTTTTCTTGGCCATATCATTCATATATCTGCCTATCAGGCTTGAATTGCTATTAAATGATTCGGATTTTATAATCAGGATCGGCTTGCATATGAAAAACGGAAGACTTAAATTTGCATATGCCACGAGCACTGAGGACGTCAATCAAGCGCGGGTCGACATTAAGCGGGAAGGCAGAGGGCGGGAAGGCTTCATTAGTTTTATCAGGGATACGCTTCGTGATAACTCGGGTGTTTTCAGATTCCTAAGAGAGAAATCCATATTGACAGAATACCAATTCAGTACTCATACCGGCACGGGAGAAGCTTTTTGGACTGGTATAATTTTTGCACTCGCATGTGCCGTAAACGGTCTTTTGATCTCATGGCTGTCATCGGTCTACGGAGATTTCAATAAAAAAATAGACATTAAGCCCAACTTTAACCAGCAAGTCTTCAAGCTGCATATAAGGTGCATATTTAAAATCAAAATCGCCAATATTATTGTTGTGATATTAAGGCTGTATTTCAATTCATTTAAGAAAAAATATGCAGACAGGCGGTGGAACATATGGCGCAGCACCCAATCGAAGGCTTGATGAAATCAGCGATGGAAAGCATAAAAGATATGGTCGATGTCAATACGATCGTAGGCGATCCGGTACAGTCACCCGACGGAACAGTGATAATACCTATTTCCAAGGTGTCTTTCGGATTTGCGGCCGGAGGTGGTGAATTTTACGGCGGCAGTAGGAATAACGGAGAGAGGTACGACGAGGAAGAAGAAGTCAAACCGGCTGATTCCAAGTTTCCTTTTGCAGGCGGCAGCGGAGCCGGAGTAAGCATTAATCCGGTGGCATTCATGGTTGTCGGCCAAGGGCAGTTCAAACTGATGTCGGTGGATGTCAATTCCTCGTTTGAGAAGGTAGTAGACCTGATACCCGAGCTTATCGGGAAAATATGCGATATAACAAAGAAAAAGATCAGCGCTAAAAGATATACAGACCCCTCCGAAGTCCATAAAGAAGATGACGAATTATCTGATGACTGATACAAAATGATTATAATGGTATAATCTTTTTTGGGGGAATTCAAAATGCAGACCGAAGGGGTTCGGCTTCAGAAATATATAGCCGCGGCGGGCGCCGCATCACGGCGCAAGGCCGAGGAATTGATCTCGAAGGGCGCCGTCGAGGTCGACGGTGTCGTAGTGACAAAGCCGGGTACGAAGGTACTGCCCGGAAGTATCGTAAAATTAAACGGTTTGCCGCTGGAGCCCCGGAAGAAAAAAATATACATTATGCTCAACAAACCGGAAGGTTATATCACTTCTTCAAAAGATCAATTTGGAAGAAAGACTGTCATGGATCTGATCAAAGGGGTGGAAGAGAGGGTATTCGCCGTCGGACGGCTTGATTATGACACATCGGGACTGATCCTTCTGACTAATGACGGGGATTTTGCAAACAATATCATGCATCCCTCGCGCAGCATTAAAAAAGTATATACCGCCAGAGTGGTTGGGATACCGGATGAAGAGGACATAAAGGCGTTCAGGCGGGGCATCCCGATTGAAGGCGGCATGACCGCCGGATCGGAGCTTGAAATCGTTGAAATGTCGAAAAAAGGAGCTGTGGTAAGGATCACGATTCATGAAGGCAGAAACAGGCAGGTAAAAAAGATGTGCGAATATATTAATCATCCTGTGATCAGCTTGAAAAGGACCGCAATAGGCAATCTCACATTGAGAGGACTTCCGTCAGGCCAGTGGAGGTTCCTTACTCGTCAGGAAATCCGGTCGATTAATGCTTAAAAATACATACTGCCCGGAATCCTCTGTACGAAATTCCTGAAATTCGACATTATGTATACGAGCAAAACTATGTATAGTATCAGCAAAACAATTGCCATGGCGATCTGTACGATAATAGACGCGCCTGAGAATTTGAAATATTGGTTGAAATAATAGAGCGCCGCGGAAATATTCTCCTGATCGTTCGAATACATATTCTTCTTTAGGTAATCCGACGCGTTTAAAAGCTTCACTCCGGATATGATCCTTGGAACGCCGAATGCGGCGGTAATGATCCCAAGGCAGCACAGGGCCCCGTAAATGATATCTATAATGGCTTTGAACGTGGCCCAACCTGCAAGGTTCTTCAGAAAAGGCAACACTACAGGCGGATTGACTGATTGAATTTCCGGACCTGACTGCTGATCCCGCTGATCGATTAAAACACTATTTGACTCTTCCATTATGCCCCCCGTGAATATGAATAATTATTATTCTATTTTTTACATCAAAAATTATATTACAAAAAACATTGTGCCGCAAATGAAAATGTTTCTGGTATAATTATGATACCAAAATCAGGGAGTGATCTGCAAAATGGAATTGTGGTTTACGGAATACCAGACGCCTTCGCTTGGAATCACGCTAAAGGCTGCGAAAACACTTTATACGGCAAAGAGCGAATATCAGGAGATTGCCGTTATCGAGACAGAGCAGTTCGGCAGGATGCTTGTTCTTGACGGAACGGTGCAGACTACTGTAAATGATGAATTTATTTATCATGAAATGATAGTGCATGTTCCGCTAAATACGCACAAGAATCCCGAAAACATATTGATCGTCGGAGGCGGGGACGGGGGAGCCGTAAGGGAAGCGCTCAGGCATCCTTCGGTAAAAAGGGTCGTTCTTGCGGAAATTGATCCGGCAGTCATCGAGGTGTCAAGACGTTTTTTTCCTGAAATAAGCTGCGGTCTGGATGACAAAAGGGTTGAGATTGTCGTGGGTGACGGAATCAAGTATGTTGAAGGCAACCCGGATATGTTCGACGTTGTGATCGTTGATTCCACCGATCCGGTAGGTCCGGCCACCGGACTATTCGCCAATCAGTTCCATAAATCGATATCAAGGTGTCTTAAGCAGGACGGTATTTATGCAGCTCAGAATGAATCGCCTTTTTTGCACACCGATCTGATTAAAAAGGTCTATTCCAGCGTAAAGACGATTTTCCCCGTCGCAAGAATCTATACGTCGCCGATACCGACTTACCCTGGCGGATTCTGGTGCTTCATCATCGGTTCAAAAGTCTACGATCCCTTGTCTTATGAGTGCAAAGCTGATAAGATAAGCGGGACAAGGTATTACAATCCCGAAATACACAAGGCTTCTTTCGCATTGCCCTCGTTTTTGAGGAAGGAGTTGGCGTGACATCATCATGGACAGTCCCATATCATTTATGAATCAAGGCATTTTCATGGCTGCCGGGACCGATTTTGACAAATCAAACATCGTTTTGACCGGAGTGCCGTTCGATTCGACATGCAGTTACAGAGCGGGCGCAAGGTTCGGGCCTTCCAGGATACGACAGGTATCGTATTCGCTTGAGGAATACAGCATATACCAGGACAAAAGCCTGTCCGATATGATCTTTTGTGACGCCGGAGACCTGGAACTTGATACCGGGAATATTGATTACAGCCATAATATAATTGCAGGACACGCAAGGTATCTGCTGCATTCCGAAAAGATACCCGTCTTCATTGGCGGAGATCATTCGATAAGCATTCCGATCATAAAAGAGTTCCATGATTTTTATGGAGACGACCTTGTCCTCCTTCAATTGGATGCTCACGCAGACGCAAGGGACGGTTACCTCGGTTGCGTCAATTCGCACGCGTCGGTCATAAGGAGGGCTTCGGGCTTCATGCCCGGAAAGAACATATACCAATGCGGTATCAGGTCGGGGAGCGCTGAGGAAATCGAATTCGCGCAGGCGCACACCAATTTGTTCAAATTCGATATATATGAGGCTGTCAAGGGGATGATCCCGGTAATAAGATACCGCCCTTTATATGTCACACTTGACATCGATGTGCTGGACCCCGCATTTGCGAACGGAACAGGAACTCCGGAGCCGGGAGGGGTAAGCAGCAGCGATCTGCTTGATACGTTAATGCTTCTAAAGGACTGCAACATCAGGGGGCTTGACATCGTAGAAGTATCACCTCCGTATGATGCTTCAGACAGGACTGCCGTTATCGCCGCAAAAATCATCAGGGAGTTCGTTTTAATGATTTGCTGAAAGAATGCAAAATGCGCTTGCATGGCCATGATGATATAAGGTATAATTTTACTGCGATTAGCACCAGGTAATAATATCATATAATAAATAAAATATAATGCAGCGGGGTGATTTGCGGGATGTCTACCAAAGGATTAATTGATGAATTAAAAGATCATAAGGATAAAATCCGCGCGGGAGGGGGACCGGAAGCGATACAGAAGCAGCACAAGTCCGGGAAAATGACTGCGAGGGAGCGAATATCCGTTTTATTCGATGAAGACAGTTTTGTTGAGATCGATCAATTCATCGAAACCAGGACTACGGATTTCGATATGCAGAAGAAGAAGGTTTCCGGAGACGGCGTCGTTACAGGTTACGGTACCATCAACGGCAGGACGGTCTTTGCTTCTGCGCAGGACTTTACGGTGATTGGCGGGTCACTGGGCGAGATGCATGCCGCAAAGATTACAAAAGCACAGGACATGGCGCTTAAGATGGGCGTTCCTTTTATATGCATGAACGATTCGGGCGGCGCTAGAATACAGGAAGGTATCGATTCACTGAAAGGATATGGCGATATCTTTTTCAGGAATACCGCAGCTTCAGGCGTCATTCCGCAGATATCCGCCATTATGGGGCCTTGTGCCGGCGGCGCTGTCTATTCGCCGGCCATAACGGATTTCATATTCATGGTCGAAAAATCCAGCTATATGTGTATTACAGGCCCTGATGTAGTCAGGGCGGCTACCGGCGAAGATGTTACCACCGATGAACTCGGCGGCGCCGCGGTGCACAATTCCAAGAGCGGCGTTGCCCACTTTGAGTACAGTGACGACACATCGTGCCTTGAAGGCATAAGGAAGCTGCTGTCATTCCTGCCTGATAATAATCTCTCGGAACCACCGTCCGTCGATTCGCACGATCCTGTGTCAAGAACGAGCGATTTGCTTGACTCGATCATACCCGACGAAGCTATAAAAGCTTACGATGCAAAGCTGATCATACGTGAAATTGCCGACGGCGGAGATTTTCTTGAAATACACGAGCAGTATGCTCCGAATAGCATTATCTGATTTATCAGGCTGAACGGACATACTACGGGCGTGATTGCAAACCAGCCTCGTTTCATGGCAGGGGTTCTCGACGTCAATTCCGCCGATAAAGCCGCCAGGTTTGTGAGATTCTGCGATGCCTTCAATATTCCAATAGTGACTTTTACCGACGTACCGGGATACCTTCCTGGAGTCGGTCAGGAGCACAGCGGGGTCATAAGGCATGGCGCCAAACTTTTGTATGCATTTGCCGAAGCGACTGTCCCAAGAATAAATATCATTACAAGGAAGGCTTACGGAGGCGCATATATTGCTATGAACAGCAGGCATCTCGGCGCTGATTTCGTATTCGCATGGCCGACCGCTGAAATTGCGGTGATGGGAGCAGAGGGCGCGGCCAACATCATTTTCAGGAAAGAGATAGCATCGGCTGAAGACCCTGGCCAAACCAGGCTTCAAAAGATCGAAGAATATCGCAGCAAGTTTTCAAATCCATATATTGCGGCTTCGAGAGGATATGTAGATGATATTATCACGCCTTCCTCTACAAGACCCAGATTGATAAGCGCGCTTGAATTACTCAGGACCAAGAGGGTAAAAAAGCCCTCAAGAAAACATGGGAATATACCGTTATAACAATATGCATATTAATTTCAGGGAGGTAGTACTTTGAAAAAGTATCTTATCAAAATCAACGGAAAATCATATGAAGTGGAAGTAGATGAAATCAGGTCTGAAACAGCTCACAAACCGGCGCCTGCTGCGAATACCGAAAGCATCTCAAACACTAAAAACACTGCAAGCACTGCAAACACTGCAAATACTGCAAATACTGCCAATGCCAGTACCGCCAATACCGCAAAGGGCATTAAAGTTACGGCGCCGATGCCCGGAACTATTCTCAAAGTGAACGTGTCAGCCGGCGACCAGGTAAGCAAGGGACAGGTGCTGCTTATTCTTGAAGCAATGAAGATGGAAAATGAAATCTTATCTCCCGCTAACGGGAAGATCGAATATGCCAATATTTCCAAAGGTTCATCGGTTAATGCCGGAGATTTGCTGGTTTCGATCGTTTAGCACCGTGAAAGAGGATTTATCCGGAATCGGGATAAATCCGGAAAGAGGATGATATGGGCAAGTTGAAAATCACTGAAACCGTATTGCGCGACGCGCACCAGTCTCTTCTCGCGACAAGAATGAGGACTGAAGAAATACTCCCGATCCTTGAAAAAATGGATTCGGCAGGTTATCACTCATTAGAGATGTGGGGCGGAGCAACTTTTGATACATGTTTAAGGTATCTCGAGGAAGATCCTTGGGACAGATTGAGAAAAATAAGGGCATCGGTGAAAAAGACCAAGCTTCAGATGCTCCTGCGAGGCCAGAATTTACTGGGTTATAAGCATTATGCCGACGATGTCGTGGAATATTTTGTTCAAAAGGCTATTGCCAACGGGATAGATATCATCCGGATATTCGACGCCCTTAATGATCTCAGGAACCTTGAAACCGCCGTCAAGGCCTGCAAAAAAGAAGGCGGCCACGTTCAGGGGGCCGTAAGCTATACGATCAGTCCCGTCCATACGCTCGAACACTATATAAGGGACGCGAAAACCTTGGTGGATATGGGCGCCGATTCCATCTGCATTAAGGATATGGCGGGCCTTTTGCTGCCATATGCCGCTTACGAGCTGATAAGCGCATTAAAACAGAATATCAGGATACCGGTTCAATTGCATACGCATTATACGAGCGGCGTGGCATCCATGACTTACCTGAAAGCGATAGAGGCGGGCGTCGATATCGTAGATTGCTCAATTTCGCCGCTTGCGCTTGGGACTTCGCAACCACCTACCGAGCCGCTGGTTGCGGTGCTGAAAAATACAACGCATGATACCGGACTTGACCTGTCCTTATTGAGCCAAATTGCCGAATATTTCAGGCCTTTGAAGCAAAAATACGTATCAAGCGGGCTTCTTGATATCAAAGTAATGGGCGTAGATGTAAATGCGCTCATTTATCAGGTCCCCGGAGGCATGTTGTCGAACCTCGTATCACAACTGAAGCAATCAAATGCGATGGATAAATATGAAGAAGTCCTCAAGGAGATACCAAGAGTCAGGGAAGAACTCGGTTATCCTCCTCTTGTGACCCCGACAAGCCAGATCGTAGGCATACAGGCTGTAATGAACGTTATAACCGGCGGCAGATACAAAATGGTCACAAAAGAGACAAAGGCGCTTGTGCGCGGTGAATATGGCAAGACTCCTGCGCCTATCCCGGCATCGATACGTAAAATGATCCTGGGAGACGACGAGCCTGTAACGGTACGTCCGGCTGACCTCATACCACCTGAACTTGAGAGCATAAAGGCGCAGATCGGAGATTTGATTCGCCAGGATGAAGACATACTTACGTATGCGCTATTCCCTCAGGTCGCAGAAGGCTTTTTCAAAAAAAGGAATGGGATTGGCAAAGCCAAAAACGCATCCGATAACGATAGCGACGATGAGATTGCAGCCGTAATAACCGCCGCGGTATACGCCGCAAGCG
>CAZCKQ010000048.1:0-10665 GCA_964499315.1 uncultured Eubacteriales bacterium
CGTCTCAAGCACCGCTGCGTCTATGCTCCTGTCCGAAAGTACAATACCGGCGCTTGCCGGCCCTGTATCATCGCCTTTGAGTATGCATCTTCCGCCGATGAATACCCCGCCTGTCGAAGCCATTCCGACCTTCAGGCCCGCCATCGACAACGTGTGGCTCACGAGTCTTGCGGTTGTCGTCTTGCCGTTCGTACCGGTTATCGAGACTACCGGTATGGAATGGGGCTGTCCCGCAGGAAAAAGCATATCTATGATATCCGACGCGACATCCTTCGGCTCTCCTGAAGAAGGATGGAGATGCATCCTTATCCCGGGCGCGGCGTTGACCTCCACAACCGCGCCGTCCTGCGATTCCTGCGGCTGCGAAATATCGGCAGTGGTGATATCAACCCCTGCGATATCCAGACCGAGCACGGCTGCAGCGTTTATAGCGGTTTGCGCATAAGAAGGATGCACTTCCCGGGTACAATCACGGGCAGACCCCCCGGTGCTCAGATTGGCGTTATCCCTAAGCCATATCCTTTCGTTTATTGCAGGGATGCTGTCAAGGGACTTTCCAACCCTCATGAGCACTTCTATAAGTATCTCGTCAATTTTAACAATGGTAAGCGGTTTTTCATGGCTTTCGCCTCTTAACGGGTTCTTGTTCTCTATCTCGATGAGCTCTTTTATCGTACGGCGGCCGTCACCTGTGATAAACGGAGGGATCCTTTCCGCAGCGGCCGACAGGCGCCCTCCTATAACCAGCAGCCTGTAGTCTCTACCCGGTATCATCTTTTCGACGATGACGGATTTGCTGAAATCGCACGCCTTCTTAAAGGCTCTGGCCACTTCATCGGCTTTATCGATATTCATAGTGATGCCTTTGCCCTGATTGGAGTCACAAGGTTTGACCACAACCGGAAAGCCTAATTCTTCAGCCGCGTCTATGGCTTCCCGAACAGAATATGCAAGACGTCCTTCGGGTACCGTTATCCCATAATCGGTCAAAATTTTTTTTGTCAGGTGTTTGTTGCAGGCAGTATCGACCGATATACAGGCCGGTGAATCGGTTAATGTACCGGATATGCATCTTGAATAGCGGCCATACCCGAGTTGTATAAGATCATTGCCCGAACGCTTGGAGACAGGGATGCCTCTTCTTGATGCTTCGGCAACGATCGCCGCCGTCCCGGGCCCTTCGCATTCGTCTTCAAAAACCCTTCCTAATTGCCCGAGGATATTTGCGGCACCCGCTCCGCTGCCGTTCGCAATATCGCATACTATCCTGAATGCCGCCTTTCCGCTTTGTATACCGCATCTTTCTTCCTTGAACTGGTAGATTACATTATAAAGGGATGGTTTGCCGATTTGCCTCGTCTTTCCGTAGCAAATATCATGACCGTGCATGACCTGCAGCTCTATCGCGAGGTGTTCGAGCACGTGTCCGATAAGGATACCTTCGCCGAGCCTGGCAGCAAAACCGCCCGGTACGCCTGTCCCGCACGAATGCTCTTTAAGACCGGGGAATAGTTCGAGCAGGCGGTCGTTGAAACCTTTTATCATGTTTGTCGGGATTTCCGCATACCGGCCTATATCAAGCGTCATTTTTACGACCGGTTTGTGGCTGTAGATATTCCTGCCCGGAAATACCTTTATTTCATGGATAACCACTTTTCAAACCTCCGATTACAGCTTCTTACTGATGCGCTTTGATGACATTTCTTGATCTCATGTCAAATCCATGCCCGTGCGGCAGGATATGCATCCTGATGTTGGTAATGGCAAGTATCTCATCCGGCTTTAATTCGGATACATTTGAATCTGCTATGCCCGTACCGTCGACCACCGTTACTGCATTTGTGCCGATAACCGAAAAGCGCGCGTCGGGTGTTACCTTGACCGCCGTGTCTTCGTCGATCCCGATCCCGAGTATATGCGGGTTCTGCGCCACGCTGCACAGAAGCCTGCCGATCCTTCCGCGCTGGTCGAAATGCTGGTCCACTACCGCTTCTTCCAGCAGTCCCAGTCCCGGCGCCATTTTTAGCGTACATTTGCGCGCGGGTTGATTATCGTTCCCATCCACGATCATGGTAGAACTCATGGCGGAAGCGCCCGCGCTGGTACCTATGAATACCGTGCCGTCCCTGAATGATTCATGGATCGCATTGTATATGGCAGTGCCGCCCAGAATGCTCGTGATCCTCAGCTGGTCCCCGCCGGTGAAGTACACGCCCGTGGATTGCTTCAGCATTTTTGAATATTCTTCGTTATTTGCTTCGTCGCGTGACATTATATCCAGGATTTCAATATTTGTCAGACCCAAGCGGCGAAATGCCGCGGCATATTCGTTTCCCATCATGCCGGGTTTTTCCGAAGCCGTTGTCATAATTACCAGCCTTGCATCGGTGCCGCCGATTTCGTTGATTACATGTTTTAAAATGGTGCTTTTGCCATGTTTGTCTTCAGCACCGCCGATAATGATCAGGTTGCCTTTCATATCCCCAGAAGATGACCCAGATTGTTTGAAATTACTCCTCCGAAAATCATTCCGATGCCCATAAACACAATATTTGCGACTATTACCGCTACGCCGCCCCTACTTCCGCCTTTAGTGGCGATTATCCCCATGATGACTCCGAAGAGACCGAATATGAAATATGGGTATATTATTACCGACGCTATCGCCGATATCCATCCGAGGACAAGCAATACGGCATTCCGCGCCGGATTTGCCGCGGCGGTCCTTCTTTCACCGGTATTACCCTGATTGGTGTTTTGATCCATATAAATCAACCTCCGTTGTTCAGAGGAATATTATCCGCCTAATTAACAAAATGTATTCATGACAAAATTATATTTAATGAAATATGTTATTAATTGCCACATATGTTAAATCTTAATTTGAAATTAATTCGCAGGTCTGCTAAACTATTCTCAAGTTATTGTAATCCTTGCTCAGAGCAAGCACAAATTTAATACCAGAGGTGATACAATAGTGGTCGCAGATTTCAACTCACTAACATTAAAGCAGAAGAAAGTGTACACAGCAATTGAGACTTACATAAAGTCGAGAGGCATACCTCCTACTGTACGGGAAATAGGGGAAATGGTCGGGGAAAAGACTCCCGGCGCCGTGCAGGGTATTCTTAACAGGCTGGAAATGAAGGGCGTGATCAAGAGGCAGATAGGAATGGCGCGCTCGATTCAGCTCGTATCCAAAGACACAATGTATTCACCGCAGGTTTATATCCCGGTAATTAAAAAAGTCACCAGAAGAAATTCTGATGACCTTCTTAATATCTATAACATCTCAAGCTATTTTCCGCTGCCGGCGGATTTGTTCAGGAATACAGACAACCATTTCATAGTTCTGAATCCGGATAAGAGCAGAACCAAGGTGAACACTGACAACGAAGATTACCTGATGATCAGGATCGGCGGACCGTATAATACCGGCGATACCATCCTGGCGATTTATGAAAACCTCGCAATCCTCAGGGAATATGCCGAAAGAGGCAGTGATTCCTATTTCCTCAAATCCGATGACAGCATCATTGATAAAGAGATATTCAGCAAGGAAGAGATCCTGATAATCGGAAAACTCGTTGCCAGAATGGTCAAATATCAATAATCTATTAAACGATATAGCTGCATATAAGGTCGCCGACTTCCTTCGTGCCATATCCCATTTTACCGGCGGACATGCTTTTCATATCGTTTTTTACGGCGCGCATAATGGCGTTTTCTATCGCAGCGGCAGCCTTGTCCTCTCCCAACTGTTCGAGCATCATTTGCCCTGCGGCTATGGCGGCCAGCGGATTTATTACATTCATCCCGGTATATTTAGGGGCTGAACCACCTATAGGTTCAAACATTGAGATGCCTTCCGGATTTATGTTCCCGCCGGCGGCTATCCCCATTCCACCCTGAATTACTGCGCCGAGGTCGGTGATGATATCGCCGAACATATTGTCGGTTACGATCACATCAAAGAATTCCGGGTTTTTCACCATCCACATGCAGGTTGCGTCGACATGGGCGTAATCCGTCTGAATATCGGGGTATTCCTTTGCAATTTCATAAAAGGTCCTTTCCCAAAGATCGAAAGCATATGTCAACACGTTTGTCTTCCCGCACAGCGTGATTTTCTTCTTTTTATTCCTCTTCCTGGTATACTCAAAAGCGAACCTAAGGCAGCGTTCCACGCCTTTTCTTGTATTGATGGATTCCTGTATCGCTATTTCATCTTTTGTGCCCTTTTTAAGGAAGCCTCCCGATCCTGTGTACAGGCCTTCGGTATTCTCCCTTACTACAACGAAATCTATCTCCGCGGGGCCTTTTGCTTTTAAAGGCGTGTCAACTCCTTCATACAACTTTACCGGTCTCAGGTTTATATACTGATCGAGCGTGAACCTCAGATTCAGCAATATTCCTTTTTCCAATATGCCGGGTTTGACATCGGGATGGCCGATTGCTCCGAGCAGAAGCGCATCTTTGCCGTCCAGGCCGGCAATGTCTTCCTTATCGAGTACGACTCCTGTCTTCAAATACCTGTCTCCGCCAAAATCGAAATACTGGTATGACAATTTGAACCCATATTTCGCCGAAGCCGCGTCAAGCACCTTTACACTTTCGGCAACTACTTCGGGTCCGGTACCGTCTCCGGGGATGACCCCTATTTTATACGTCTTCATTTTGCTTTCTTACCTCCTTGTATTTGTTTTACATAATTTATTAATCCGTCGGCTGAGATGATTGCCTGCATGAATGGCGGAAATGGAGCCGCCTTGTATTTTTTGCCGTTTGTCATATTCGTTATGACCCCGGCGCCAAAATCCACTTCCACCCTGTCGCCATCCGATATGTCGCGGGAGGCCTCAGGAGATTCGAGTATGGGCAGCCCAATATTTATCGCGTTCCTGTAGAATATCCTGGCGAATGTCTCCGCGATTACGCATGAAACCCCGGAAGCTTTTATAGAGATGGGGGCATGTTCGCGCGACGAGCCGCATCCGAAGTTCTTCCCTCCGACAATGATATCCCCTTTTTTGACTTTGCTCGCGAAATCCTTGTCGATGTCCTCCATGCAATGCTTTGCCAACTCGGCAGGATCGGATGTATTGAGGTAGCGCGCGGGGATTATTACGTCGGTATCTATATTGTCGCCATATTTAAGGACTTGTCCGACTGTCTTCATATCGAACCCTCCATTTCCTCCGGAGAAGCTATTCTGCCGGCAATCGCAGATGCTGCAGCTACTGCAGGCCCCGCAAGATAAACCTCGCTTCCGGGGTCGCCCATTCTGCCTACGAAATTCCTGTTTGTGGTCGCGACCGCCCTTTCCCCTTTTGCCAAAATACCCATATGGCCGCCGAGGCATGGGCCGCATGTGGGGGTGCTCACTGCAGCTCCCGAATCTATGAATATATCGAAAAGACCTTCATTCATCGCTTGCTTCCAAATCTGCTGCGTAGCAGGGATGATGATGCACCTGATATTCGGATTGACCCGTCTGCCTTTGAGAATCGCGGCCGCTGTCCTCAGGTCCTCAATACGCCCGTTGGTGCAAGAGCCAATAACGACCTGATCTATTTTTATATCTCCTACTTCATCTATGGTACGGGTATTTTCCGGAAGATGCGGGAAAGATACCGTCAGCTTCACTTCATCAAGCCTTATAACGTATGTTTCGAGATATTCCGCATCTTCATCGGCCTTAAACACGCTGTATTTCCTTTTGCTGTGAGCAGCCGCATATTCGAGCGTCTTTTCATCAACATCGAAAATGCCGTTTTTGGCGCCTGCCTCGATAGCCATGTTTGCCATTGCAAACCTGTCGTCCATACTGAGACTGCCAAGGCCGCCGCCTGTGAATTCCATTGACTTGTACAACGCGCCGTCCACACCTATCATCCCTATGATGTGCAGTATCACGTCCTTGCCGCTGACCCATCTGCCGGGTTTGCCTTCAAGGATGAATTTTATAGCGCCGGGGACCTTAAACCATGTCTCTCCGGTTGCCATTGCCGCCGCCATATCCGTGCTCCCGACCCCTGTCGAAAAAGCCCCGAGGGCGCCATAAGTGCATGTATGCGAATCGGCTCCTATTACTGCGTCACCGGGTACGACAAGCCCTTTTTCAGGAAGCAGCGCGTGTTCGACGCCCATCTGCCCGATCTCAAAGAAATTGATTATCCCTTTTTCCTTGGCAAAACCCCTTATCAGTTTGACCTGCTCGGCTGATTTGATATCTTTGTTGGGAGTGAAATGGTCGGGGACTATTGCTATCTTTCCAACGTCAAAAACCTTATCCGCTCCGATCTTCGCAAACTCTTTCACAGCCACAGGCGTAGTGATATCATTGCCAAGGACCATATCCACCTTGCAGTTGATCAATTCACCCGGCTCAAGTTTTTTCCCGCCTGAGTGCGCCGACAAGATCTTCTGCGTCATGGTCATACCCATATTATTCACCTCCATACGGCATATTGTAAAACGTTTACGGATTCTATTCTTCCCGAATATTATCAAGAATCGGTCCGGTTTTTACCGGATTTTGCTCTTTTTACGGAACTCGGTGGGAGTCAGACCGGTCTGTTTCCTGAAAATCTCATTGAAGCGCTGTTGTTTGGAAAAACCTACGTTCAGGGCGATATCGCCGACTTTCATACCGGTATGGGAAAGAAGCTCCATTGCCATTTCTATCCTTACTTTCAGGAGATAGTTGATCGGGCTGAGCCCGATTTCATCCTTGAATGCCTTCGCAAAATAGCTTTGGCTCAGAAAGACAAATCTGGCAATGTCTTTAAGTGACAGATCCCTGCCGTAGTTCAGGTTTATATAATTGACGGCGGTCCTGATAAGCTCCTTCACCTTGCCGCTTTTTTCGCGTATCGTGTTTTCCCATTCCATTTTCAACGCCCTTGAAATCAGCACAAAAAGCTGAAGCGCCAGCAGGTGGTTCAGGAATTCACTCCCTATCTCCTTGCTTGACCGCTCCGCGGCTATTCGGTTCAGGACGGTGATGATTTCATTTTTCTGATTGACGCGAAGCTTTATATATGGGCCATACTCCATGCCTTTTACGAAGTTGAGGAAATTCTCAGCGGAGACTTCGGATATTCCGCCGTCCTTCCTGTTCTCGAACTTGAAGCTCAATACGGTATGCTCGCAGCCCTTTCCGGGTTTAACGACCATCCTGTGATGGCGGTGCGGTTTTACGATTATGATATCATTGGGCCGGAGCAAGACAGGATCGCCGTCAATCTCTAACAGAGCCTCGCCCCTTTTAATATAGATCATTTCGAAATGCTCATGAACGCTTGGCTCGGCAGACCCGCTCGAATCCTGATACCTTTCTATGGATCTGACGATTACAGGCACAAGCGCCGATGAATTTATCAGACTCTCCCACGCCTTGGGCAGGACTTCGCTCATACCTATATATTATATCTTCTTTTCCTATTCATCAATACCCCTTGGGTCGTGCCCGTCTGCCCCCCCAATGGCCTTACGGGCGCAAATCCAGGTGTTCAGAGAATCTGCGCCCATGCGGCGTAGCGTCGTAACGAGAGTTATTCGTCCAATTCGTCTGGATCGAATTCCTCGAATATCCTTTTGATTAACGTTACCTCTTCTTTATCGAGGGTTATGCCCTTGCCCATCTTTTCATGGTATTCATCCCAATCACGGATGTCTATTTTTGGCTTCCTCTCATTCCATCTGATGATGTTCACTTCTTTCTTCCATCCCTTGGTTCCTTCACCGATGACTCCCAGATGCCTGATAATATTGAACTTTACCTCTGTCGTAAGATCACCTCCTCTCTAATATGGTACAGCCGCGATTTCCAACCTCCCGGCTCCCTTGGCGCAAGCAAGGAATTCCGCCTCCTCCGGCGTTACCTCGACGAGAAGATATTTGGGTAAACCTGCGTCATCCCTGCTGCCTACCACTTTCAGCCGTTCATCAATAATAGCGGCTATCCTGACAGAACTGAGCTTTTTATATGATTTGAAGATGTCCTGCTCTACACTCTCCGTAAGGCCTGCTCCTCTTTCCGGTACGAATAGTATGTCTGCAAGCTGCCCTGCGGCCAGGCGCCAGCCACTTGCCTGATCGGCCTTCAGATCAAGGCAAAAGAGCCTGTTTCCCGGTGACAGTACCCTTATATCCCCGAGATCGCCAAGCAGGCCTATCCTTGTGGAAAGTATCATTTCACCGTCTTCGATATCAGTTTTCGCCCTTTTGCCGATAATATCCCCGGCCTTGCCGAAAGACAGCCTATGAACAGCACCGACAGGCATTTCCGATTCCTTAAGCATCCCGGCGCCGATTACAGTACCCGCCGATATCCTGGTCCTTGCCAGAATCACCGTCTTTTTTTGTTCTACACCGGCAATGCTTTTTATCAGCAGCACCTGGATTGCAAAAATTATTATGGTTAAAGCGACGCTGGAAAATATTATTTTCTTTCTTGTCATGAAAACCTCCTTCCGCATTAGTTGTTTACAGGCAGATCGGTATCGGCATGTATCGTGTAGTCATAATATTCGACGCCTGTTATGGCCGAAAGGATGCCCCTGTAAAATGAAGGTCTCAAAGGGACGGTAACGACACTGTGGATGGACGGCCTTTTCAAACCGGTGCCCAGAGGGCAGGTTAAGGGCAACCCGGAAATATACGCCTCCAGTGACTTTATAGTTACGCCATTTGCAGCGATGGACCCTTCAAGGGGCATTAAACCGTCATCCAATTTCAGGTTGCGCGCCAGGATTTTTTTATAAATATCTATCATTCGAGTTTGATCGAATTCAATCGCGCAAGCGCTTAAACTTTCTGCATTCATCGCGTTATACAGGGAAAGGTTGGCCATATCCACCGCGTCTCTTATGAAACATGCCTTTGTATTGAATATGCCTTTTTCAATAATGAAAAACGAAACCGGAAAAATCACAAATATCAGCAGGAATATGCCTGTCAGCATCCCGGCGATTCCAAATCCGCCATCAATCTTTCTGATCATCAGTTGATTACCTTCCTCACGCTTGCATATTTATCGCATACCATCCTGTAACACGTCAAATCACGTGTGAATATACCGGAAATGCTATTGTGGCAAAATTCGGCTTCCACATGCAGGACGAGGTCATCCCCCTGCCTTGCGCCCTCTGTGCCGCTTATCTGTATATTCACAAATCCCCTGTCCTTGAGCCTCTGTTTGAGCCTGTCCGCGTCGTCCGCCGTTATGCCTCCGTTTATTTCCATTTTAATGATGGTCTCGCGGCAATACATGTTCAGGTCGATTTTTGCCGAAAGCGGCACGAAAAACTCAACCAATAAAACAGTAATTGACAATAGCATGACGATGACTAATGCAAAAATTACGGCCTTGACCGGCATATGACCTCCGTATAAGCAATTGGCTCAGGCAGCCGGAAATATGACATTGGAAATGTTAGTCCACCAGGTCGACAGCTGGGTCATGATATTGGTAGCAAAATTCCTTAGTTGCGGGATTATAATGAACGCGGCAATGATGAGCGCCGCGGCCACTCCGAGGACCTCGTTCATTCCGAAGCCGTCCCCCTTTTTTATAATTTGCCTTACCTTACATACAAATTTGGCGATTTTATATCTCATTGACCATTTCTCCTTTATAAATAATTTTTTAAAACAAAAAGATTTTTGACATTGATTCCGTAACGTCCATAAATAACGGGATAGAAACCATTATCACCATGATTATGACAAAGACACTCACTATGATAAGGCACTTTGTCTTGCAGAAATCCGTTTCGGCCTGTATATGATTAAGGTATTTGTTAAACATCACCTCCTCCTGCCTCGTTATCATATTGCTACTGTCACCGGTGGCAACCCCCTGTTTCAACGCAATGCACAAGGTTTCCGCTTCCTGGAAACTGAAGCATGTCCTGATCTCGTCAAGCGCCGCATCAATATCCCTTGTCAGTTCATACTTTGCGGACATCTTCAGCAAGGCATCCCGGAGCGTGCTATCATCGATTATTTCGTATAAGTTGCCGATCGCATCATGGATCCTTATCCCTGAAGAGGTCTGGTTGAATATATACTGATATATCTTGTACGCGTTTTTATCGAACAGCCTCTTCATTTTCTTGTGCCTGCTTCTTATGATGATGTCCGGTATCATACAGAGGGCGGCCGATCCGGCCAGACCTCCGGCTGCACGGGATATTCCGCCGGTGCAGGATATGAGGAAGTATATGAGCGGGATGATGATTTTAAATATGATATATAGCAATGCATCATATTTTCCATTGCAGCCGTTCTTTCGGACTTTTTTTGCCGAATGGCAATACAGCCTTGCCAAAAAGCTATTCTTGGCAAGATTCTCATCAATGCGGCCCGCCAATGCCCTTGCCTTGTTAGAAAGGGCTACCGGGGAGTATATACTCATATTTAAGAGCTTCGCGGATAGTTTGATCCTGTTCAACCTTGTAATCAGCGCCCTTGACAGGATGAATATGCTCATGAAACCTATTAAACTGCAAATAGTCAACAAAATATACAATCGAGCCACCTCCGTTAATATTCGCTTTTGAGCAGCTTCATCGCAGCAACAGCCCCCGCGGCGTATAAAAGGATGAACAAAAAAAGCAGTATCTTGCCGCTCGTTGTAGAAAGATACAAATACGAAAC
>CAZCKQ010000049.1:0-10520 GCA_964499315.1 uncultured Eubacteriales bacterium
AAATTATATGCCGAATACTCTATACTCCACGACTATTTCGGCCGCGGCGCCAACGACGTCATGAAAAGGCTGAAGGATATCCGCCTTGAAATAGCGACGGGCGAAGGGGAGAAGGCCTGATGCTTGAGGATCTGAAACAACGCGTATATGAAGCCAATATGGATCTTGTGCGGCATGGTCTTGTGGTTCTGACTTGGGGCAATGCCAGCGGCATAGACCGGGATAAAGGTCTTGTGGTGATTAAACCGAGCGGTGTGCCTTATTGCGATTTAAAGGCTGAAGACATGGTAGTGGTCGATATGGAAGGCAGGAAGGTCGAAGGAAGACTGAGGGCTTCATCTGATACGCCTACTCATGTTGTGCTCTATCAGAAATTCGGAGACATCGGCGGCGTGGTCCACACTCACTCGCCATGGGCTGTTGCCTGGGCTCAGGCCGGCAGAAGCATACCGGTGCTCGGTACGACGCATGCCGACTGTTTTTATGGTGATATCCCGTGTACAAGGGCTTTGAGAGATGACGAAATCAACGGCGATTATGAAACCGAGACCGGAAATGTCATTACGCAAACCTTCGATTCAATTAATCCTTCCCATATGCCGGGCGTACTTGTCAGAGGACATGGTCCGTTCACCTGGGGGAAAGATTGCATGCAGGCGCTGTATAATGCCGTGACGCTTGAGAATATCGCCATGATCGCATACCATACGCTTATGCTTAACAAAACCCCCGATCCGATACAAAGCGCGCTGCTTGACAGGCATTTCCTGAGAAAACACGGCAAAGACGCATATTACGGCCAGACAGTAAGATAGGCAGGATAGGATTATTGGATTAATACCTGGAGGTGTACATATCATGGGTAAAGTAGTAATTGAAAAGATCATCCATGGCAAATACGGCGAAAGCGTAAATATCTCGAATGGTCTGGTCACTCTCTTGGTTCCGCTCGAATTCGGGCCGAGGATCATGCAATTCAGTCTGGTCGGAGGGCGGAACGTCTTCTGCGAAGATGATACCATTAAGATGCCTGTCGGCGATAAGGAATGGAGACTGCGCGGAGGACACAGGTTATGGCACAGTCCCGAGGTCTTCCCCCGGACATATGAGCCCGATAGCCCGGTCAGTATGCGTAAACTGAAGAATGGCATCAGGATAACGACCGAGCCTGATCCGATGACTCAAATAATCAAAGAAATGGATTTCTGCGTCCGGCCTGATGCAAGCAAAGTCGATGTAACACACAGGTTATTCAATATGGGCGTATGGCCTATAAAGTTTGCGGTGTGGGCATTATCGGTCATGGACGCCGGAGGTGTGGAAATAGTGCCGCTTCCTGACAGAAAAAAACACGAGAGCGATCTTTTTACCGCGTATTGTAATATATCACTTTGGTCTTATACAAAGATGAACGATAAGAGGTTCAGCATAGGGGAGAAATACATATTACTCAGGCAATCGCCTGAAGCCGATGAAAACTTCAAGATCGGCATCAGCAATGAGCAGGGATGGGCTGCCTATATCAACAAAGGCGACCTCTTCGTAAAGAAATTCGACGTTTATCCCGGATCCGAGTATACCGACCGCGGCGTAAGCTATGAGACATATACCAACAAGATCATGCTCGAGATGGAGTCGCTTTCGCCTTATCTGAAGGTTTCACCCGGATGCTCCGCCGAGCATAAGGAGACATGGAGCCTTACAGGCGGCGTGGGAGAGGCTCCGGCAGATGAAGCAGAAGCTGAGGAACTGGTTGAAAAATACATTAACCTGGACCTGGAATGAATTGTGAAATTAATTTCTAAATAAAATATTTTACAGGAGGTGGCACATGTCTTTTTTACTTGGAATCGATATTGGAACTTCAGGTACAAAGACAGTACTTTTTGATGAAAAAGGCAGCTCCATATCTTCATCCGTGAAAGAATACCCGTTATACCAGCCGAATGCCGGATGGGCCGAACAGGATCCTGCCGACTGGTGGGAAGCGGTCTGCACCACCATCAGGGATGTGGTATCGAATAGCGGCGTCGATCCTGCGGATATCAAGGGAATCGGCCTTTCGGGGCAGATGCACGGAGCCGTGCTTTTGGACAGGGAATGCAAGGTCCTGCGCAAGGCGATCATCTGGTGCGACCAGAGGAGTGTAGCGGAATGTGAGCAGATAACCTCGGCTGTCGGCAGCGAAAGGCTCATAAAAATAACGGCCAATCCCGCGTTGACCGGTTTCACAGCGGCAAAAGTGATGTGGGTGCGCAACAATGAACCGCAGATTTTCGAGAAGATTTATAAGATACTGCTTCCAAAGGATTATATACGTTACATGCTGACGGGTGAATTCGCTTCGGAGGTGTCGGACGCCAGCGGGATGCAGATGATGGATATCCCCAACAGATGCTGGAGCGACGAGATATTGCAGAAATTGGGCCTCAACAGGGATATGCTGGGCAAACTTTATGAATCATATGAAGTCACCGGGCAGGTCAGCGCAAAAGTGGCCGATATTACCGGATTGAAGGCCGGAACTCCTGTCGTCGGAGGCGCCGGAGATCAGGCCGCGGGAGCAGTGGGCAACGGTATTGTCAAGCCGGGTATTGTCTCATCGACAATCGGGACTTCGGGCGTGGTTTTTGCCTATACCGACAAAGTCACGATAGATCCGTTTGGCAGATTACAATCGTTCTGTCATGCGGTGCCGGGCAAGTGGCATATAATGGGCGTCACATATGGAGCGGGACTTTCGCTTAAATGGTTTAGGGATAATTTCTGCATAGAAGAAAAACGTGTTGCCGAGCTCATGAAGATCGACCCATATGTATTGATGGATAAAGAAGCTGAGAAGTCTGAGCCCGGTTGCGCGGGCCTTATCTATCTCCCATACCTGATGGGCGAGAGGACTCCGCATCTCGATGCCGACGCGCGTGGAGTATTCTTCGGGATTTCCGCGAAGCATGAGAAACAGGACTTCATACGCGCGGTCATGGAAGGTGTGGTATTCAGCCTGAAAGACTGCCTTGAGATCATCAGCGGCATGGGCGTTGATATCAATGAGGTCAGGGCATCGGGCGGCGGCGGGAAAAGCCCGTTGTGGCGTCAGATGCAATCAGACGTATTTGGCGCGGACATCACCACCGTGAATTCTTCAGAAGGGCCCGCTCTTGGAGTTGCGCTTCTGGCCGGCGTAGGCGCCGGAATCTATTCCAGCGTGCCTGAAGCATGCGATGCCGCGGTAAAAGTCGTATCGCGGCAATCATGCGATAAAAGCCTGAATGTGAAATATTCGGGTAATTATGCTATGTATACCCAGTTGTACAAATCATTGAAGCAGGACTTTAAAAGGCTTTCGCAGATAGTGTAAACATGGCGGTATTTCCTGCATACTATGTATTACGAATTAACTGATTATGTAAATTACTTTTGTAATTTCGAGGAGATTTGTAATGCAAGTTCCAACTGGAAATGAAATGCAGGAATTCATGCCGATGCCTGGCAATGTACCTTTGGGAATACCGGGAGCTGCGCCCGGAATGATGCAAATGCCGGCAGGTTGTCCGGGCATGATGCCTGATATGATGCCTGGTATGATGCCTGGTATGATGCCAGGTATGATGCAGGGTTGCATGCAATCCTATATGCCCGAGTTCATGCAGAATTGCATGCCCGGAACTATGGCGCCCCAATGCCAGAGTTGTCCGATGATGGCGATGTCACAGCAGCAACTTGAGGCAATGTATCCGAGGACATACCATATCATACAGCCTGCTGTGGACAACGCCTGTGATTCGATGATGATGACATGCGGCACTATGGCTGTTCCGACTCAGGAGCAGATTGATAGCATGGTTGACGATATCTGCAAGAGGGTCGAGAGTGAAGTAGATGCTGCGTTAAGACAGAATCCCGGTTCAAAGAACGATGAAAGGCAGCTACTGCTCGGCGGCAGACGGCTTCTAAGGGATCTTGTCCTGATCCTTCTGATAAGAGGCTTGATCCGCCGCAGAAGACCATTTTTTGGTTTCGGTTTCTAATTTAAAGGGGAGCAGCGTATCGCACCGTCCAGCACTTTGCCCGTGCTCCCCTTCATGTCTTTTTTGGTGCCCAGCCTTAATTTCGTTGCCAGAAAATATACGGTTAAGGTATAATTAATTGTAATATTTATTTTATTTATTAATAATTGCTGATAGCGAAACGGGGGTTCGGGAAGAAATGAAGAAGATTAAAATCATGGAATTGTCTCTTGAAAAATTCAGCAAATATGGTACATATGCCAACATGATCAATCCCAAGGCTTGCAAGATAGGCGAAGAGCCTGTGGAGTTCTTCAGGGACATGGTCGTCTCAAGCTTAGGCCAGGCATGCAACGTATCGTTTTCGGTGTGCCGTGTATTGAAACGGCCGATGCTGGTCGACCGCATAGAGTATCATAATACCACAAGCGAAGGTATAATGCCTATTGACGGGGACGCGGTACTGTACTTCGCTCCGGCAACCCCGCAGGATCAGATACCATACGACAGCTTTGAAGCGTTCCTGGTCCCCAAAGGCACGATGGTCACCATACGTCCGGGTGTGTGGCACTGGGCGCCGCTGGCATACAATACGGATTGCCTTAACGTCATGATCGTCCTGCCGGAGAGGACATATGCCAACGACTGCATCTTTCTCAATGTACCTGCCGATAAACAAAGTGCAATAGAAAAATAGCATAACGCGACAGTTGCTCAACTGAAAGTAGAGCTAATGGTGAAAAATCAAATTTCAGGTTATTAAAGCCTCATGTAGACATAAGTATAATTTGAATTGAGATGATGAGGTATCGATAATGCTTGATAATAAAAAGATTGCCTGTTTTATTTCTGATAGGCGCAGACAACTCGGATTGACCCAGCAGCAGGTCGCCGATAAGCTGAATGTCTCATTCCAAGCCGTATCAAAGTGGGAGAGCGGCAGTACATACCCGAATACAGAGCTTCTGCGTCAATTGTCAGGATTGCTGGGCGTCACCGTTGATGAATTGCTGGACGGTAAAGAGAAGGGCAAAGAGCGTCTGACATACAGCAAAGCAGGCGTTGATATCTCATATACCGACGCCATCAAAACGGCGATATCGAAATACCTTGTATCAGAAGACAAGCGGGTGTTAAACGGTCTGGGTCCTTTTGCCTCACTTTATGATATCAAGTTCGACAATATAAAAAATCCTGTTCTGGTATTGAAGTCTGAAGAGCCTGGTTCAAAGCAGAAGCTGGCCATGAAGTATGGCTATACTGAATCTATTTGCCACGACATGATCAACCATTTGGTGAACGACATCATCGTAATGGGAGCAAGACCGCTTGCCGTATTGGATACGATCATTTGCGGCAATGCTGAAAAGGATACGGTAAAATCTATTATCAAAGGTATTTCCGATGCCTGTCGAAACAATGAGTGCTCGCTCGTCGGCGGCGAAACCTCCATACAGCCGAATGTTGTAGAGAGCGGTGTATATATTCTAACATCCAGCATCGCAGGAATAGTCGAAAGAGACAAAATCATCGACGGGTCAAGAATATCCAAGGGGGATAGTGTTTTGGCCATTGCATCGAACGGGCTGCATACGAATGGTTATTCGCTTATCAGGATGATGATGGAGCAGTTCCCGCAGATCATTAATGAGAAGGTCGGCGGTGAGAGTTTCATTGATTGCATTATGAAGCCGCACACGTCTTATTATAAAGCGTTGAAAGACATTCTGCCCCATAAATGCATAAAACACTACCGATTTTCAAATATATCAAATCCAGCGGAGGCATATCTGATGACGAGATGCTCAATACGTTCAATTGCGGCGTCGGCCTGATCATCGTGGCGGCCAGCGACGGCACGGACAGCATAATCAGGCACGTATCAAAGCATCACGACTGCTATGAGATAGGGGAAATCACCGAGTCCGAAGTAAAGATTTCTTTTCAAAATAAAATCGCTCTCTAAAAATGACATTCAATAATTGCCTATTGACTCTGACGTTACGTCATGGATTATGATATATCTATGAAGCATGATAAAATGATGTACAAGGTCGGCGAAATTGCCGAAATCGCAGGGATAAGCGTGCGTACGCTCCATCATTATGACCGTATCGGCCTGCTGAAGCCGGAGTCTGTCAGCCCGGTCGGGTATAGGTTATACAGCTGCCACGACCTCGAAAGGCTGCAGCAGATCCTGTTTTTCAAGGAATTGGGATTCAATCTGCAGGAGACGGGGGATATCATTAACAAGCCTGATTTCGACAGGATACAAGCACTGAATGCGCATAAGGAAATACTCACTGAGAAAATGAGGCGGCTGCAGGCGCTTATCGATTCCGTTGAAAAAACGATACATGCGGCCGAAGGAGGCGGGGAAATGGGTAAAAAAGAGATGTTTGAGGCCTTTGATATGAGCGTGATTGAAAACCACAAAAAGAAATATGCGGAAGAGACAATGCAGAAGTATGGGCATACCGATGCGTATAAAGAAAGCGAAAAAAAGACTTCCGGGTATACAAAGGAGGATTGGGCAAGGATATTCGAAGAATCAGGCCGGATATATAAGACTATTGCCGACAATATGGATAAGGGACCGGCGGACCCAGAGGTGCAAAAAGCAGTGGCGGCTTGGAGACGGCATATCACCGATAGTTTCTATAACTGCACCCCTGAAATATTCAGAGGCTTGGCAGATTTGTATGAAGATGATGAGCGTTTCACCGCTAATATCGATAAGATAAGGCCGGGATTGGCCAGGTTTCTGAGCGATGCAATGCGCATATATTGCATTGATTTAGAAAAGCTTGTATAGATATATTTAATTTAACAACATAAAACTCAACCGTAGGTTGAGCCGGTAGCAAAAAATCAAATTTCAAGTTATTGAAGCCTCATAGAGACATAAGTATAATTTGAATTGAGATGAGGTATCGAAAATGCTTGATAATAAAAAGATTGCCTGTTTTATTTCCGAAAAACGCAGACAACTCGGATTAACTCAGCAGCAAATCGCCGATAAGTTGAATGTCTCGTTTCAAGCCGTATCAAAGTGGGAGAACGGCAGTACATATCCGAATACAGAGCTTCTGCGTGAATTATCCGCATTGCTGGGCGTCACCATTGATGAACTACTGGATGGTAGAGAAAAAGGCAAAGAGCGTCTGACATATAGCAAGGCAGGCATTGATAACATATATACTGATGCCATCAAAACGGAGATATCGAAATACCTTGTATCGGAAGACAAGCGGGTGTTGAACGGTCTGGGTCCTTTTGCCTCACTTTATGATATCAAGTTCGACAATATAAAAAATCCTGTCCTGGTACTGAAGTCTGAAGAGCCTGGTTCAAAGCAGAAGTTGGCCGTGAAGTATGGCTATACTGAATCTATCTGCCACGATATGATAAATCATTTGGTGAACGATATCATCGTTATGGGGGCAAGACCGCTTGCAGTACTCGATACAATCTTATGCGGCAACGCGGAAAAAGACACGATTAAAACAATTGTCAAAGGTATTTCCGATGCCTGCAGGGACAATGAGTGTTCGCTCATCGGCGGCAAAATCGCCATACAGCCGAATGTCGTAGAGACCGGCGTATATATCCTGACATCCAGCATTGCAGGAATAGCCGAAAGAGACAATATCATCGACGGGTCAAAGATATCCAAGGGGGACAGGCTTTTGGCCGTTGCCTCGAACGGGTTGCATACGAATGGTTATTCCCTTGTACGGATGATGATGGAGCAGTTCCCGAAAATCATTAATGAGAAGGTCGACGGCGAAAGTTTCATCGATTGCATAATGAAGCCGCATACGCCATATTATAGGGCGTTGAGAAATATTCTGCCTGATAAATGCGTTAAAGGTCTGGCGCACATTACAGGTGGAGGAATAGAGGGCAACCTGTGCAGGATAATTCCTGACGGATTATGCGCCGAAATAGACTTGAGCAGGTTAAAAACACTTCCGATTTTCAAATATATCAAATCTGTTGGCGGAATATCTGATGAAGAGATGCTGAATACATTCAATTGCGGCACCGGCCTGATCATCGTGGCGGATAATGCCGGCAGGGATAGCATAATAAAACATGTCTCCAAGTATCACGATTGTTATGAGATAGGGGAAATCATCGAGTCCAAAGCTAAGTCGAATATTGACATGCATGGTCGTTTTTGTAATATCTGGCAGTCTTTTTTATGATAAATGTATTGACACCCTTTCAAGGTGGTGGCGCTTATTGCTCTGGAAAAATGATCAGCCAACCGGGTTCGACAAATTAATTCCAAGCTAACCAAATACTTAGGGGAGGTAAGATTTTAATGAAGAAGAATTTAGCAAAAACTCTTGCATTGTTGCTGGCGGTCATGTTCATTACGTCATTAATTGCCTGCAAGCCCGCTACGCCTGAACCCGGCACAACAACGCAGGAAGCGTCGTCAACCGCTGAAGGGAAAGAGCCGGTCACGCTCACTTACTATGGATGGCTTACCGGGATTTATACATCAGGTGTGCAGGATGACCCGATCGCGTTGGAAATCGCAAAAAAGACAGGAGTTACAATAGACTGGGATTTCCATCCCAGCGATGAAAAATTTTCTGCTATGTTAGCAAGCGGCGATCTTCCGGATATTATGAGTATAGACACAACCGTTAAGGCTTATAGCCCGAAAGATTTAATTGCAACAAATTACTTTGTTGACCTTGCTCCGCTGCTTAATACAAATGGGCAGACACTTCTCGCCGAATGTCCGGAGAAACTGGCTTATACAAAAGAAGTATTAGGCGGATCCGAGAAAAAGCTTTACTTCATCCAAGGTCCTGATGGAGGAATGGTACCTCCCGCGCCAAATTATTTTATAGCAAATGGTTTCGGCATGATGATAAGATGGGATTACTACAAGGAACTTGGGTATCCTGAGGTCAAAGATAGTATCGATGATGTAATACCTATTCTTAAGGAGATAATGAAAAGGCATCCTACCAATGCTGACGGCAAAAAGGCCTATGGCGTCTCGCCATGGTTTAAGGATTGGAACTTATGGAACTTTACAGTATGGCACCAGGCATGGAAAAATTGTCTGGGAGAAAGAGAATCCTTCCTTGATATGGATTGCAAGACCAATGAATGCACCCCTCAACTTACGGACACCAACAGCTCCTTGTGGCAGGGCGTCAAGTATTACAATAAATGCCACCAAGCTGGCATAATGGATCCGGATTGTGTGACCCAGACATATGACAACTTCGTTGAAAAGATAAACAGCAACAGAGTTTATTTCCATACCGTAGATTGGGCAGTTGCCAGTTATGAAGCTATTGCCGGCAAGGCCGGGCATCCGGAACAAGGCTTCATGCCAATAAAGCTTCCCGATAAAATAACGAAGTTCTATAGCGGATGGCATTCGGCTATCAGCGGAAGAGGACTGACAGGTATTACAACTAAGTGTGAGTATCCTGACAGGGCAATGGACTTCCTCAATTTCATAGGTTCTATTGAGGGTACGAGATTAATGTACAACGGAATTCAAGGAAAAGATTGGGAGGTAGTCAACGGTAAACCGCAGAGGACAGAAGCATTGCAGCAAATGATAAGCTCAGATCCGGACTATCCTGAAAAAACTGGCATTACTAAGTATAATAATGCCATCCTGCGTTTTGGTACTCTTGTTGATCCCGAATATAATTGTCCTATCAACTTTGCCTTGAATCAGGATTATGTTGCAAAAGCCAAGTCATCGCCTCTTTGGTCGGATTACTGCGAGCATTACGGTGTGAGCTTTCCTGGTGAAGTCTTTATAAAGCTGCTGACCGACAATGCCCCAGTTTTGGGTGGCTTTACAAGTTTTGCTGAGTCTACTTCTGCTGAAATCAAGTTGATTGACGGCAAGTTGATGAATTATCTGAATGTCAATATGATAAAGTGCATGCTGACAAATTCCGACGCCGAATTCGAAGCTATGCAGAAAAAGATCATAGAAGACTGTAAAAGTATGGGTTGCGAACAATCGTTTGAGCACCACAAGAAGAGATGGGCAGATGCTGTAAAGAAAAGAGACAGCATCGACTTGAATGCACTGAGAAATTAAGCAGCTGAAATAATCAGTGAATCAACCGAGAGGAGGAAGCTGAATAATGCAGCTTCCTCATTCTCGATTTGCGAGTAAGAAAGAAAGTGTAAAATAACAGACTTTCGTTTTATAAAATAAAAGGGGGTGATGCAGGCCATCTATTGCTCACGTCTTAGGTTTACTTAATATTTCACTGCTATTGGCCGCTTCTATTGTAAAAGCAGAATATCATATAAAGGAGGTATTAACATGAGGAGATTCTATGCTATCCTCATCGCTATCGTAATGTTGGTGAGCCTGTTTCAGATAGGCTTGTTTACGACAGTGCAAGCCGCAGGGACGACATATTATGTCGATTCCGTAAACGGCAACGACAACAATAACGGGACAAGCACGGGGTCCGCGTGGCGGACACTGAGCAAGGTCAACGGCAC
>CAZCKQ010000050.1:0-10308 GCA_964499315.1 uncultured Eubacteriales bacterium
ATTATTGAGCATGTTTATCAATGATTTCCTTAATAAAAGCAACAGCCTTGTCGGCGGCAATCTCCGAAACCTGCCGTGAAGCGCGCAATTTTACCTCCAAAACGCCTGAGCCGGCCTTTTTGCCGGCAACGACCCTGACAGGGATGCCTATAAGATCCGCATCCTTGAATTTGACTCCCGTCCTCTCGTCCCTGTCGTCGAAAAGCGTTTCGATCCCGGCCGCGCGCAGCTCTTCATACAAAGTTTGGGCTGACGTCATCTGCGTCGCATCCGTCAGGTTGGCGGGGATTATTATGACATGATACGGGGCGATGCTTATAGGCCAGATTATCCCGTCATCATCATGATTCTGCTCTATGATCGCAGCCATGGTGCGTCCGACGCCTATGCCATAACTGCCCATCACCATCGGGTTCTCGTCCCCGTTTTCGTCAAGGTATACGCACTTCATCGCCTTGCTGTATTTTGTACCGAGTTTGAACACGTGGCCGACTTCGATACCCATCGATATCTCCACAGGGGCCCCGCAGACGGGGCATGGATCCCCTGTCTCCATATTGCGGATGTCTTTGATGATCCCGGCCTTGAAATCCCTTAAAAGATTTACGTTTTTGTAATGATAGCCTGTCTCATTCGCCCCTGTGATGAAGTTCTGCATATTCACGATTTCCGGATCCATGATAACGCAAACATCCGCCTTCAAACCGATAGGACCTGCAAAACCGACATCTGCGCCCGTAACATCAGCAACGACGTCGGGTGAGGCCAACTCGAGCTCATTGCACCCTATGCAGTTTTTGAGCTTGGTTTCATTCAATTCCCTGTCTCCTCTGATAACTGCCGCAATTATTTTATCATCCGCCCGGTAGATAAGCGTCTTTGCAAAAGCGGAAGGCAGGCAGCCGAAAAAGGCCGTCAGTTCCTCTATCGTACGCACGTCAGGCGTTGCTACCTTTTCAAGAGGCAATTCGGCGGTGCGCTCTCCGGCATTTAAAACCGCACATTCGGCCTTCTCTTTATTCGCCGCATAACCGCATGCGGCACAACGCACAATTGCGGCTTCGCCTACCTCCGAATCCACCATGAACTCCTGCGATCCCGATCCCCCCATTGCGCCGGTATCGGCGTCAACGGCCGTATACTTGAGCCCGCACCTTTCAAATATCCTGCAATAGGCGTCATACATCTTTGAATACGATATATCCAGACCGGCCTCATCCCGGTCAAAGCTGTACGTATCCTTCATTACGAATTCACGGGCCCTCATAAGGCCGAATCTCGGTCTTCTCTCGTCCCTGTATTTGGTCTGTATCTGATAAAGTATGAGCGGCAACGACCTGTATGATCTCACTTCATTCCTTACTATGTCGGTAAAAATCTCCTCATGGGTCGGCCCAAGGCAGAAATCCCTGCCGTTACGGTCTTTCAGCCTGAACATCTCAGTTCCGAACACTTCCCACCTTCCGGATTCCCGATAGAAGTCCGACGGGAGCAGGGAGGACATTATCAGTTCCTGAGCCCCGGCCCTGTCCATTTCCTGCCTGATTATGTTCTCGATCTTTCGGAATGACCTGTATCCGAGCGGCAGGAAGCAGTAGACGCCGGAGGCAAGCTTGCGCATCAACCCGGCGCGCAGCATCAGCTGATGGCTTGAAACCTCGGCTTCAGCGGGGACTTCTCTTAATGTTGGCATGAACAATTGCGACATCCTCATCGGTATACCTCCGGAAACGCCTGTGGCTTATTCATATATTACAATTTAACATTTTATAGGTTATAATTCTTATTGACAAGGGCAAAGTTACAGGCCATCTGCGGGGGTGTTAATCTTGAGGGTAGGAATAGGGCAGGACAGTCATAGATTCGATTTTTCAGACAAAAAGAAAAAACTCGTCCTCGGCGGCGTGACAATCGACGGGCATCCCCCTCTTAAAGGCAACAGCGACGCCGACGTTATTCTGCATGCCGTTACCAACGCCATATCCGGCATAACCGGTGTGAATATAATCGGCGCGGTAAGCGACGAGTTATGCCTTAAAAAAGGAATAACCGACAGTTCCGCATACCTGCGGCTTTCTGTCGAAAATCTGAAGCAAATGAAAATAACCGGGATTTCAATATCGGTCGAATGTGCCACTCCGCAAATAACGCCCATTATTAATCAGATAAAGAAGAACATTTCACGCATTACCGGCGTGGATGTAACGAGAATCGGCGTAACCGCAACCTCCGGAGAAGGATTGACTGAGTTCGGCAAAGGAAAAGGCATTCAGGTTTTTGCATGCGTAACGGCAGAAGAAGAGTCTCCCCTCAGGAGCAATTAATCCTGCAGGCAAGAGAATCGGCGATATACAGGTCTTCGGGCGTTGTCACCTTGATGTTGTCATAACTGCCCATAACAAGTCTGATTCTGGCTCCGATACGCTCGGCGAGCATGCAGTCATCGGTGCCATAAAAGCCGTCTTGCGCAGCTTTTTCATAAGCTTGAATTATAAGATTACAGTTGAATGATTGAGGAGTCTGGATCAACCAAAGATTACGGCGTTCAAGGGTTTCGCTGATAAAACCGCCTTCATCCGCGATCTTTACGGTATCCTTGGCGGGAACGGCAACGCACGAAGCCCCATATTCCTGTGCGGCAAGGATGCTGTCGACGATGATATCCCCCCTGATGAAAGGCCTTGCGCCATCGTGTATGACCACAATGTCATCAGGCCCTGCGTCAAGGCTTCCGACTACTTCATCCAGCGCCAGGCGCACTGAGTCCTGCCTCCTTTTTCCTCCGGCTATAAGGGACTTTACTTTCTTAAATCCATACGGAACGATAATATTATTTTTGACGTCAAGGATATCCTTTTCACTGGCGGCTACAACGACGGTATCGATCAAACGGCATTCTTCGAATGCCTTTAATGTTCTTGCCAGCATCGGTATTCCGGCGATTTCGGCAAATTGCTTATTATAATCAAGATTCATACGGCTGCCGGAACCGGCTGCCGGGATAATTGCGTATATGCTTATTCTCAGATTACCCTTTCGATTGAAAATTTAGGTTTGGCAAAGATCATTCTACCGGCTGATGTCTGCAGCACACTGGTCACTAATACGCTGACGTTTTCACCGATGAACTTCCTGCCGCCGTCCACGACTATCATCGTCCCGTCGCCGAGATATCCGATGCCCTGCCCGTTTTCCTTACCGTCCTTGATGACCTGTACGATCATCTCTTCACCCGGGATAGCTATAGGCTTCACTGAATTTGCCAATTCATTGATGTTCAGAACTTGCACACCCTGCACCGAAGCCACCTTGCCGAGGTTGTAATCGGTAGTGATAACCTGGGCATTGAGCTTCTTTGCAAGGTTGAGAATTTCGATGTCGACCTCCTGCGAAACGACGCTTATGGTATTGTCGATCCGGACAGGGTACTTAAGCTCGTTCTGGAGGATTGCGATTACATCAAGCCCCCTGCGGCCACGGCTGCGTTTGAGGGCATCGGGTGAGTCGGCGATATGTCTGAGTTCATCCAGTATGAACTGCGGAAGTATAAGCTCCCCGTTCATAAAGCCGCTGCGGCATATTTCCGCAATCCTTCCGTCAATGATAGCGCTGGTATCAAGTATCTTTGGAAGACATTCGCTCTTATCGGGCTTAACAGAAGTATTCATCCTGCTTCTGAAAGATTTGATGATATTCTCCCCGCATTTGCGGGATACAACGAATAAACCGACATAGCCAAAAAAGATATTGGCGGCTATAGACACCGGCAATCCGATGAAATTGACCCTTCCGATCGGCAATGTGACAAGATTGGCAATCACAAGCCCTATTATAAGACCGCCGGCGCCCACGACCATCTCGTATAGAGTCAAACGCTGGATGACCACCTCAAACTTTTCTATCGCAGATATGGTGACTTCAATTATCTTGCTTCCGGTCAGATAGAAAACCGCCGCCGAAACAAACGCTGCCGTAATATAAATGCTAATGCCAAACACCGGAGAATTGTTGTAGAATTCAGGAGGTAATATCACCCTGATGAGAGTATAACCTGTCAACGTACCTACGATGGCAAACGAAACCTTAATAGTTTTATTCAACATTTTAACAGCCCCTTGCCAGACATATTCCGGAACATTTATCAAGCGCCGACATAATTGTCTATGATATCTTCAATCTCTAAAGTATCCATTTTCTTTACAAGCACCAATTCGCTAATCAGTATCTGTCTGGCGCTTCCGAGCATCTTCCTTTCCCCTGTTGAAAGGCCTCTCTCTTTCTCGCGCAGCATCAAAGCCCGTACGACTTTCGCCACTTCGAAGATACTGCCGCTCTTTATCTTGCTCATGTTTTCCCTGTATCTTTTGTTCCAATTGGCAGTGACATCCGATTCCTGTTCCTGCAATATCTTGAATACCTTTATTACGTCACTCTCATCAATTATTTCCCGGACACCTATATCTTTGACGCTACATATCGGGATTAGCACCTTCATATCGCCCAAAGGCAATTTCAATACGTAATAGCTCTGTTTCCGGCCGAGTATTTCCCGTTCTTCTATTGATTCTATAACGCCCGCGCCGTGCATCGGGTAAACGATTTTATCCCCGACATTATACATAAGGGACTCCCATGAACGAAACCGAATAATTTAATAAACTCCGAAAATCATTAGTAGATTATTGGGCAACTCATCAAAAGCAGTTAGTTTGTTATTATTACCCTCTATTACCGTCAGTTAACACACTAAAGTATACAATAAATCGATTATGTTGTCAAAAGTTCGTTAAAGAGGTTGGCTGAACGGCGTTACAGCACCGCATCAAGCATATCTTTTATATGGGAAGCAGGTCTGATATCAATATCAAAGCAGTTTTTAACCTGTCCGGCCTTATCCGCGCATGCTCCGGGCACAATGCACGTCCTGAACCCGAGTCTTGCCGCTTCGGATATCCTTCTATCCACCTGGTTCACAGCCCTTATCTCCCCGGTAAGGCCCACTTCCCCAATAAAGACCGTTTCAGGATCGAGCACTGCGTTCCTGAAGCTTGACGCCACAGCGGCAATTATCCCGAGGTCACAGGCCGGCTCCTCCATTCTCAACCCACCGGCGACACTGACATATGTATCAAAATCATGCAGCATCATCCCGGCTGTCTTTTCCAATACGGCGAGAAGTATCGCGACCCGGTTGTAATCCAGGCCGACCGTCATTCTGCGCGGAGTCCCGAACCCCGTAGGGCATACAAGAGCCTGCACCTCAAGCAAGACAGGCCTTGTACCTTCCATGCCGGCAATGACGGCAGAACCGGGCACATCCGGCGATCTGCCTGAAAGGAGCGCAGCTGAAGGATTCGTAACTTCTTTGAGACCTCCGTCGCACATTTCAAATATACCGATTTCATTAGTCGAGCCGAACCTGTTTTTGACTGCCCTCAAGATTCTATAATTGACATTTTTCTCCCCTTCGAAATAAAGAACGGTATCCACAATATGCTCTAAAACCTTCGGGCCCGCGATGGCCCCTTCTTTTGTCACATGTCCGACGACCACTACCGAGATACCGACATCTTTTGCAATCCGCATCAAACCGGTGGTCACATCCCTGATCTGGCCTACGCTGCCGGGTGACGAAGCCAGCGCGGAACTGAATATGGTTTGTACCGAATCAATAACTACAAAATCCGGCTTTTCGTCTCTTAGCAATTGCCCTATTACCTCAAAACATGTCTCGGTAAAGACTGAAACAGCTGCATTTCTGACGCCGAGACGTTCAGCCCTCATCTTGATCTGTTTTGCGGATTCCTCACCTGAAACGTACAGCACCCGTATATCGGGGGATAAAAGACCGCAAACCTGCAGAAGGAGCGTCGATTTGCCGATACCGGGATCCCCGCCGACAAGTATCAGCGAGCCCTTTACTATACCGCCTCCCAGGACTCTGTCCATTTCACCGATCCCTGTGGAATACCTTATTTCCGGACTGACCGATATATCGCCGATTTTTAAAGGCCTGACCACCGAATCTACCTGACGGAGCCTTACGATATGCGCGTCAGGTATGAGTTCTTCCACTAATGTGTTCCACTCCCCGCAGCCGGGACATTTACCCAGCCACCCCGGACTTTCATAACCGCATTGCTGGCATATGAATTTGGTTTTCCCCCCGCTTGCGCCCCTGCTCAACTTATATCGCCTTCTTTCATTGCCCCTGCGCCGATAAGTTCATGCAAGACAATGATAAACATCGCATGCGACCATGTAAGCGGAAACACCCACGAAGGCAGTCCCGTAAACTTATCGGCCTGTTCGGGCAGCAAATATAATTGTGTATGCCTGTCCAGAACCCACTCGAAATATTTCAAGGCTTTATTGCATTCCCCGGCGCGGATAAAATACAAAGCAAGCCACAGATTGGCAATAATCCAGGGGTTGCCGCCCATATACGTATCATTCTCATATCGCATGACACCGGAGCCGGCGCCGTAGCCGGAACAGGCGCCGGAACCGATACCCGGAGCCGGTACCGCAAGCCTGCGTTCCACACGCGCCGCCGTAGCCTTCATTACCTCGTCATCAGGGGAAAAGACCCCGAAAGGTATGCATAAACCAAGCAGGCTGACGTCGGCGGCGAAGTCTTCCTTTGCCGCTTCCCGCCATGGGTTTGGCTTTACTCTTATACTTCTCAGCATGAGTCCTTCTTCAGGCTTCCAGAAAAGTTTGAGGAGGTTTGACCTGATGCCTGAGGCAATCGTCCTCCATCGGCTGACCGCGCCATCATCCATGCCGAGGAGCCTGGCCGTCTCCGCGCCGGCAACCAGGCCGCCATAAACAGCGGCTGACGTATAGGCATGTTCCCCGCACCTTTCTTCCCATATGTCGAAACATGGAGCGGGCACGCCCGTCTGAGGATCGACGCACGATGCAAGGAATTCCATAGCCCGGCTTACGCATTCCCACATATTTTCGATGAACCCCATATCGCCTGTATGAACAAAGTGACGGTATATACCCCACACCGTGGTTCCGGTCTCATCATACTGATCCCCCCATGATGGCGCGGCCGTACCGTTCATATAATACCTCTGATGCCATGAACCGTTATTCAGCTGCGCTTTTGCAGCCCATTCAAAGAATTTGCGCGACAGGTCATCAAGCCCGCAAAGGTCCAGCGCCCATGCGATGAAGCCTCCGTCTCTGGGCCAGCAGTACCCGTATCGTCCGCACCTCGAATACTCTTCGTCCATTTCGGGCGCGGCGAGTATACCTCCGTGCGTATCGTCGGATAGCAGCCTGAAAACCATACGGGACCTGTTGTAAAGCCTCCGGATCTTTTGGCCATACCTGCCGGTTCCGACACCGTTATCGGAGGCCTGTACTATACGACCGCGGCAGCTGCCGAACCCATTCCAGAAATTCCGATTCTGATCCGCAAGTTTTTCAGCCAGTTCCGCGCCGGACTTCCTGAGTCCTTTCACAATCCCGGGAACGGCGTTGTAGCCGGAGGCGAAACATATATATACTGTAAACCGTATTTCTTCCCCGCGCTTAGCGTGACCGAGCCTGAATGACATAGCTGCCTCATGGGAAAGTCCTATGGTGTCGCACCCGCAAAACCTGCACTCTGATGATGCCTTTGCAACATCTCCGCCGATCTGATATTGATTCATCTCTTTATCTGAAAAAACGCAAAAGGCAATATCGTGCCTTGAAAATATCATGCAGCCCGCATCGGGGTCAAAAGCGGTGAACGCCGGGTCGGCGGACGTTGAAACCATTCCGGTCAACAGCACAAGGATAGGATCAATAACATCCGGGCCGGTTTGACCTCCATGATAATTCAGAACATACTGCCTCACGACCAGATCGGCCGCACCGTATGCGGGAGGTACGAAATCGCGCTGCCGCAATTCGATACCATGATATTCGTGCTTATAGGATGTGATCACGACATTGGATGTGTCGTCTTCATATTCCTGGACGGCATTCCACATATCGCCATTCAGCCAAAGAGCGCCGCACCCTGTCCCCGGGATGAACAATCCGGCAGAGAATTTTTCAATATTCTGCGGGTAATCAATATCCGGCCAGAAAATCCTGACAATCCCGCCTTTGTCCGAAAGACAGCAGAGCAGCCTCCCATTGCCGGAAATAGCAGTGTTATAGTATGTCTTGGGCAATTCACCCTCCGGCTGAAAAAATAAATATCATTTTAATTCTATATCATTAAATATTTTTTTCCTATACGTAAAAAATATTTATTAACGGAGGATCGAAATGTCACAGGAATTTGCGAAAATCATCTATTTTGTTTCACAGTTTATCCAGATAATTATATTCACATTAGGTTGCTACCTCTTCGGCGTATCACTGTTCGGGTGGTTCAAGAGAAAAGAAACGCCGGCTCAGGACTATCGCCCGAGGAAGAAGTTCGCCGTCATCATACCTGCCCATAATGAAGAAAAAGTAATCCCCCATATCCTCGACAGCCTCGAAAGGCAGAATTATCCGAGAGAATTATATACCGTTTACGTCGTCGCGGATAATTGCACGGATTTGACTTCAAAAGTATCCGCAATGAACGGCGCGGTAGTATACGAGCGTACGAGCGAGAGTGAGAGAGGCAAAGGATACGCGCTGGATTGGGTGTTCAAAAAGATCCTTGACGACTCCGGCGCGGTCTTTGACGCGGTATGCGTATTTGACGCCGATAATCTTGTTTCATCCAATTACCTCCTCGAAATGAATAAACACCTGTGCATGGGCGATAAAGCCATTCAGGGGTATATAGACAGCAAGAATCCTTACGATTCGTGGATAACATGCTCATATTCGATAGCCTTCTGGATCGCCAACAGAATATTCCAGCTTCCCCGGCATTACCTTGGCTTATGCTGCGGAATCTGCGGCACGGGTTTCTGTATAGAAAAGAGCGTACTCGAAGAAATCGGCTGGGGAGCCACATGCCTAACCGAAGACCTCGAATTCACCATGAAGCTTGCTCTGGGAAACCGAAAGGTGACATGGTCATATAACGCTGTCGTCTACGACGAAAAACCTCTCACCCTGAAACAGTCATGGAATCAACGCAAACGCTGGATGCAGGGACATGTGGAATGCGCGATCAGATTCATTAAACCTTTGCTCAAAAAGGCCTTCAGTGAGGGCGACCTGATAGCGTTCGATTGCGCTCTGTATCTTTTTCAACCGCTCCGCACCATTTTCTTCGGGTTCCTGACGGTCATGATGTGGATCCAGAGCATATTTCCGGACTCTCCCATATTCAGCCTGAGGCATGTTTTCCCGCCGGGATTCTGGGGGGCTTTCGTAGCGCTCCAGCTCATCTACGGGCCGGCAATTGTTCTCGTGGAAAAAAAGTTCAATATCAATGCCATACTGGGGTTTTTTATTTATCCGTTCTATTGCCTGACTTGGGTCCCTATCACGATCCAGGGCATTTTAACGTGGAGCAAACGCGAATGGATCCATACGAGCCATACTCGCGATATCAGCATAGGCGACCTGGAGAAGGCCGAATCATACCCAAAACTTGAATAAGCAATTTATTTTTAATTATTTAATTACTTAAATACCAGATTCTCACCCTCGATTGTCACATGAACACTGTCGCCGGGCTTTACCCTGCCTTCGAGCATCTCCTCCGCAAGTTTGTCCTCTATCATGTTCTGGACGGCCCTTCTGAGCGGACGCGCGCCGAAGACGGGATCATAGCCTTTCTTGGCGATATGGTTCCTGACATCATCCGATACCTCTATTGCAACGTTATTCTGTCTGAGCCTCTTGACCAGATTATCGACCATCAGTCCGACTATCTGGATGATATGCCCTTCATCAAGAGGATGGAAGACGATTATATCATCCACTCTGTTAAGGAATTCAGGCCTGAAAGTCTTTTTCAGCTCTCCCATCACGTTGCTTTTCATGTCCTGGTAGGTCCTGGCCTTTTCATCGGCACCGGCGCTGAAACCGACTCGTTTGGGTTCGGTTATCAACCTTGCGCCGATATTGGATGTCATTATCACCACAGTATTCCTGAAATCCACTACTCTCCCCTGCGCATCCGTCAGCCTGCCGTCGTCCAGGATCTGGAGCAGCACGTTGAAGACATCCGGATGCGCCTTTTCAATCTCATCAAAGAGTACGACGGAATACGGCTTTCTACGTACTTTCTCGGTGAGCTGGCCGCCCTCCTCATACCCGACATAGCCCGGAGGCGAGCCGATAAGCCTTGATACATTGAATTTCTCCATATATTCTGACATATCAAGGCGTATGAGCGCATTTTCA
>CAZCKQ010000051.1:0-10213 GCA_964499315.1 uncultured Eubacteriales bacterium
AACCGCAGGGATTGCAGTAATTTCCATCCTGATGTACGAAATGGGAGATATTTAGGTTGTTTAGTTTTTTAGGAGGTCATGTAATGGGTTTCCTGAAAAGTTTGTTTCTTGTGATATGCGTTCTGGTTTTGTTTATTGCGTTCATGGTTTTTGAATTTGGATTTATGGTCACCAATACTGTTCTGTCAAATACATTCTTTACCAAAATAATCAATAATGGGGATATTGTCTCGACCCTATTCGAAATCAGCAAGGGCGGGCCGGATATGAAAACCCGTCAAGTCGCTCAGGTCTCCGACGATGAGGGCGTCAAGCCTATGGGAATGATCAGCAGCTATGCGGGCGATACGGTAACGCAGTGGCTTAAAACCGAGATACCTGTGATCATCAGCGGTATTCACGCATATATCGTAGGCAGCTCCGATGAGCTTCCGGTGAGCGATATCACCGGGGTCAAATCCGCGTTGATTGACAAGTCCGTCGACGAACTCATGGCGAGACCCGAGTATGCCGAGCAGCTGCAACATATTAACGAACTGATAAAGATCCTTAATGATGAGTATCTGGATAGATTATTGAAGAACGGCGCCGACGACAAAATCATCGGTGAGATCATCGGCGAGATTATGAAAAGTTCGGTGGTTATGGATCTTAAACTGGATGCGGAGCTGCTCGGAGAAATCCTGGAATCATATCTCGGATTGAAAAAAGAAGGTGCAAGCGGGGAACAACTCGTCCGAGGCATCGTGTCCGATATTACGGAAAATGAAAGTCTTTTCGGGATGTTTGGAAACAGTATAGATATCAGCTTTATCTCGGGGAAGCTGTTCGGTGCAGGGTACGATCCTGTAGAAGGACTGCGGGGGCTCATCCTCGGATTTAAACGCTTAGTGGTTTTCGTAATCCCCGCCATCATACTCCTTATGATATTGATATTCGCTATGGTGATATTCAGAACAAGCGGCTTATTCAAATGGACGGCGATAGGTTTCATACTTACAGGCATGGTGCTTTCTGCCGTTGCAATCCTGATACAGTACATGGCGGCATCGGGCGACGACGTATTCGGCATCTTTGGGGACAGTGCCGCTCTGGGTGTGTTAGGCGCTTTCGGTGAGATCAGGGACGCCATTATAAGCGCCGGAGGATTCATGCTGATAGAAGGTGTGCTAACCGTCCTCGCAGGGCTCATCCTGCTTCTGGCCGGATTGCTTGCTTCGGAAAAGGCAGCGGCGCGGGTTGTACGAGGCCAAAAACAGCGCGCCATCGTCTACCGGGCGCCGGCATTTATAATTGCGGCAGTCCTTATCGTCGTTCTGGCAGGATCAGCCGTTAACAATACGGTCAAATCGGTCAGAGAATTCACATTTAATTCCTCTCAAACCTTTGCCAATTTAAACGGTGTAGATATTCTTGAACTGGTGTCGAAAAAATGAGCAAAACCGAGATAACTTTGTGATATAATACAGTATGTGTTATTTTTTGCGTGAAAACGGCTTTACGGAGGATGAACCGGCAAATGGTATATAGCATGACAGGCTTCGGAAGAGGATCTTCGTCGAAGGACGGGAAGAGCTTCATTATCGAGATCAGAACTGTGAATCACAGATATAATGATGTCTTTATAAAAATGCCCCGGGAGATCGCTTCACTGGAAGATAGGGTGAGGGAATCCGTCGGCAGGATAATTTCAAGAGGGAAGGCGGACGTATTTGTCACTTATGCCAACCATTCGGCAAAATCCAGAAAAGTGACGCTCGATAAGCAGCTTGCGTCATTATATATCTGCGCTTTTGATGAGATTCAAAAAGAGTTCGATCTTAAAGACGATGTCTCAATTTCTGTATTATCAAGATTTCCCGATGTCCTTAAAATCGAGGAAAACGAGGATGATATCGAAGAAACCTGGAGCATACTCAGGGATGCTCTTGATGAATCGCTGAATTCACTGCTTGCCATGAGGAGGTCGGAAGGAGAGAAGCTTGAGGCCGATATCCGCGCGAGGATCCGCAACCTCGGAGCCCTTCTGGGAATTATTGAAGAATATGCGCCCCAGGTAGTCCCTTATTATAAGCAAAAGCTCGAACAGAGGATAGCTGAAATCATGGGGCAGCAGATATGCGATGAGGCCAGGCTTGCCGCCGAGGTTGCGTTATTTGCCGACAGATGCAATATCGATGAGGAAATAACCAGGCTTCATAGCCATCTTTCGCAGGTGGATACGATTCTTGGACAGAATGATCCGATAGGACGCAAAATCGACTTTCTAATGCAGGAGATGAACAGAGAAATCAATACTATCGCATCAAAAGCCAATTTTCTGCAGATAACAAATACTACGCTCGAATTCAGAAGCGAACTTGAAAAAATGAGGGTACAGGTCTAAAACATAGAATAATTTATCCCGAGGAGGTAAAGCCATGAAACTGATAAACATAGGATTCGGCAATATCGTTTCGGCCAACAGGCTTGTCGCCATTGTCAGTCCCGAATCTGCACCCATCAAAAGGATCATACAGGAAGCAAGGGACAGGGGCATGCTTATTGACGCCACCTATGGCAGAAGGACCCGCGCCGTCATTATCACCGACAGCGATCATATAATCCTTTCTGCCGTGCAGCCGGAGACAGTAGCTAACAGGATGAATGTCAAGGATGCCGTTGACGATACGCCGGAAGATCAAAATGATGAACCGACCGAAGGAGAATAAGGGACAATGAACCCAAAAGGTCTACTGATTGTTGTCTCAAGCCCTTCGGGCACAGGCAAGGGTACCGTACTGGGCAGGCTGCGTGAGAGGTCTGATAAGATCAGATCCTGTATTTCCATTACAACCAGACAACCAAGGCCGAATGAGATAAACGGACGGGAGTACCACTTTGTCACTGTAGATGAGTTCAGGAAGCTTGCCGATTCCGATGAATTGATCGAATGGGTCGAATACATCGGCAACCTTTACGGGACTCCTGTGAAAGGCATTGAGCAAATGATAGCGCAGGGGTTTGATGTTATTCTTGAAAAAGAAGTGCGGGGTGCCATGAAGATAAAGGCCAGGTATCCGGACAGCGTCCTGATTTTTCTTGTACCGCCTTCTTTGGGCGAATTGCGGAGGCGTATCGAAAGCAGGGGGACCGAAAGCCCGGAAATCATCAGCGAGAGGCTTGAAAGGGCCCGAATAGAGTTAGGATATATTGACAAATATGACTATATTGTGGTAAATGATACTGTTGACGAGACAGTTGATAAACTGTACGCCATTTTGAACGCTGAGAAGCTCAGCGCAAACAGGAATCTGGACATATTGCGTGAACTTGGAATAGGTTAAGGAGGTTAAGGATGATATATCCTACAATCAGTTCTTTGTTAGGCAAGGTTGACAGCAGGTACACGCTTGTGATGGTAACCGCTAAAAGGGCGAGACAGCTTGTTGAAGAGGGAAGCAAATTTTCAAGGCCGGATTCGGATAAACCCGTTTCGTCGGCCATTGATGAAGTATACAATAATAAGATAACATATGTCAGAACGAGAAGCGGCATAAAATGAACGCAAAAACGGTTGTTATCGGAGTTTGCGGCGGGATAGCCGCATATAAGAGCGTGGACGTCGTCAGCAGGCTCGTCAGGCTGGGGGCCGACGTGCATGTGATTATGACGCGCAACGCCTGCCGGTTTGTTACGCCTCTCACTTTCCAGACAATTTCGCGCAACAAGGTCATAACGGATATATTTGAAGAGCCTGTTTCATGGGATGTAAGGCATGTTTCGCTTGCATCAGCCGCGGATGTCATGGTGGTCGCCCCTGCGACGGCCAATATGATCGGCAAGGTCGCCGGCGGTATTGCCGATGATATGCTGAGCACCACGATAATGGCTTTCAAAGGGCATGTGTTGTTCGTACCGGCAATGAATACGGCTATGTATGAAAACCGTGTGGTGCAGGATAACATACAAAAACTCAGACGTCTGGGGCATAGTGTATTGGAGCCTGACGAAGGACTCCTTGCGTGCGGCTCGTCAGGGAAAGGGCGGATGCCCGATCCCGCGAGGATCGTCGAAGAGATTTGCAAAATGCCGGCTGGCGTGACCACGGTTGCGCAGACAGGTGCGCCGATAGGTGTGCCGACAGGTATTGCCGATATGGAAAACATAAAGGTGCTAATCACCGCAGGTCCTACTCGGGAAGGACTGGACCCGGTGAGGTTCATAAGCAACCGGTCTTCGGGCAAGATGGGCTATGCGCTTGCCAGGGCCGCAGCCGAAAGGGGGAGCTCGGTCACGCTTGTATCCGGCCCTGTTGCGTTGGAGAAGCCGTCGGATCCGCGGATAACGACACGCTATGTCCAAACGGCCGTCGAAATGCATGAAGCGGCGATGGCCTGTCTTGACGCGAGCGATATAGTGATACTCGTAGCCGCCGTTTCGGATTACAGACCTGCCGACATATCGGCTTCCAAGCTGAAAAAGCAAGATGCTGAAATGACGCTGAGATTGGTGAAAAACCCGGATATCGCGCAAGAAATCGGCAGATCCAAAGGGGACAGGATCGTTATCGGGGCGTGCGCCGAGACAGAGGACCTGATACAAAACGCGAAGGCCAAACTTAACAAAAAGAATTTCGACTTGATAATAGCTAATGACATCACCGAAGAAGGAGCGGGATTCGACAAGGATACGAATATCGTCACGCTTGTTTGGAAAAACGGTATGATCAAGCGCTTGCCCATTATGGCAAAAAATGATCTTGCGCATATTATCATAGAAGAAGCGTTGAATTTGTATAAAAACCGCAATAAAGGAGCATAGATTTGATGGCAGCCCAGCTGACAATGGAAAAGCTTGTAGCCCTTGCAAAAAACAGGGGCATTATTTTCGCCGGTTCGGAGATATATGGCGGATTGGCCAATGCATGGGATTACGGCCCTTTAGGCGTGGAAATCAAGAATAACGTAAAAAAGGCCTGGTGGAAGAAATTCGTCCAGGAGAGCCCGTATAATGTCGGCATTGATTGCGCGATACTCATGAACCCGCAGGTCTGGGTGGCGTCAGGGCACGTCGGCGGCTTCAACGATCCGCTGATAGACTGCAGGGTATGCAAGACGCGGCACAGGGCGGATAAACTGATAGATGAGTGGAACGCTTCGAATAATATTGATTTGATAGCCGACGGCTGGGACAACGACCGGCTGATGGGGTACATCAGGGAGAAGGGCGTCAAGTGTCCTGGATGCGGTTCCGGTGATTTTACCGATATACGCCAGTTCAATATGATGTTCAAGACATTCCAGGGGGTTACGGAGGACTCGAAATCGGAGATATACCTGAGGCCCGAGACCGCCCAGGGGATCTTTGTCAATTTCAGGAATGTGGCAAGGTCGACGCGCAAAAAGCTGCCTTTCGGCATAGGCCAGATCGGTAAGGCCTTCAGGAATGAGATCACGCCGGGCAATTTCACTTTCAGGACGAGAGAATTCGAGCAGGCGGAATTGGAGTTTTTCTGCGAGCCGGGTAAGGATCTTGAATGGTTCGCGTATTGGAAGGATTTCTGCTACAGCTGGCTGCTGAGCTTGGGTATTAAGAAACAAAATATCAAGTTGCGCGACCATGCAAAGGAAGAGCTTGCGTTTTACAGCAACGCGACAACCGACATCGAATACAGGTTTCCGTTCGGGTGGGGCGAGCTGTGGGGCATTGCCGACAGGACCGATTACGACCTCAGGCAGCATATGGAGCATTCCAAAGACGACCTTTCATACTTCGATCCGGTCACAAATGAAAAATACGTGCCTTATTGCATCGAACCGTCTCTCGGCATCGACAGGATGATGCTTGCTTTCCTTTGCGACGCATATGACGAAGAAGAGGTCGAAAACGGCGAGGTACGGAGCGTGCTCCATCTTCACCCGGCTATATCGCCTGTGAAGGTTGCGGTCCTGCCTTTATCGAAGAAACTATATGAAGAATCGGAAAAGATCTATAAGAACCTCATCAGGAAATATGTCTGCGAGCTCGATGAGACAGGAAGCATCGGCAAGCGCTACCGTCGGCAGGACGAAATCGGTACGCCCTTCTGTGTGACTTTTGATTTCGATTCTCTTGAAGATAAAAGCGTAACTATCCGGGACAGGGATTCGATGCAGCAGATACGCGTCCCGATAGATAGCCTTGACGACTATTTCAAGGACAAATTCGATATACTGTGAAGTGTTATGATGTGTTATAAAGAAAAGGCCTATGGATTCCTGAAAGATTGCGGGATGGATTACAGGGATATCGATATCGACGGTCTTTGCCGCGTTTTTATCGATGAGATGGAAAAAGGGCTTTCAGGTGAAAAAAGCACTCTTGGAATGATCCCGTCCTATATAGGCGCCGGCTCGCACATACCTGCCGGTAAATCTGTGATAGCGATAGACGCCGGAGGCACCAACCTTCGCATAGCGGCCGTCGTTTTTGATGAAAGCGGTAATGCTGACGTCCGCGAATTTCGCAGTTATGAGATGCCCGGGATCGGACATGAAATATCCCGTGAAGAGTTCTTTGACTATATTGCCAGCCGTCTGGCCGGTATTTCAGGATCAAGCGACCGGATCGGCTTCTGCTTTTCATATCCCGTAGAGATCCTTCCCGATAAAGAGGGAAGGCTGATACGTTTTTCAAAGCAGGTAATGGTCAGAGATTCCGAGGGGATACTCATCGGGCGAAATCTGGGACAGGCATTGGAAAGAAAAGGGATCCAAGGCCATAAGAGGATAGTGATCCTCAATGACACCGTCGCCGCTCTGCTCGGCGGTATGGCCGCATTTCCCCAAAGGCGGTTCGATTCGTTCATAGGGCTCATCCTCGGGACAGGCACAAATACGTGTTATATCGAAGAACGCCTAAACATGATAATCAATATGGAATCAGGCAATTTTGGCAGGCTGGAACAGGGTCTCATCGACCGGGAACTGGACTTGGCAACTATCGACCCCGGCAGATTCATTTTTGAAAAGATGATCTCCGGAAAATACTGGGGCGACCTGGTGATGAGGACGGCTAAGGCCGCGGCCGCCCGCGGCTGTCTTTCCGGGCATTTTGCCGCTAAGTCGGCGAGTGTCGCGCAGCTGGCATCCAAGGACGTCGATGATTTCCTTTTTTATCCTTATGGTGAAAACCCCCTGGCCCAATGCTGCTCCCGGGATGGGGACCATGACGCGCAATTCCTGTATCACATGATCGACAACCTGACGGAAAGGGCGGCCAGACTGATCGCTGCAAATCTGTCGGCTATAATCATAAAAACAGGAAAAGGGAAGGACCCTTGCAAGCCGGTTTGCATCGCGGCCGAAGGCTCCACTTTTTATAAATCCAAACTGTTCAGGAGCAAATTGGATTATTATATCCGCACATACCTGAACGATATTCATAATCGATACTGTGAATTCGTCAAACCGGACAATCCGACCATAACCGGGACGGCCATAGCCGGGTTGCTTGATTGATGTGTATTCCATTTTTCGGACAATATGTTATAATGTTTTAGATTGTGAACCGGAATCTATAAATGGAGGTTTTTAGATATGCCGAAGTACGTTTATCTTTTTACTGAAGGGAATGCTTCGATGAAGAACCTGCTTGGCGGCAAAGGCGCCAACCTGGCTGAAATGACAGGGTTGGGACTGCCTGTCCCCAGAGGTTTCACCATTACCACCGAGGCATGCACGAGATACTATAGCGACGGTAAGGTCATTGCCGCCGAGATAGAGAAGGAGATTCAGGAAGTCCTGAAAAAGACCGAAGGGATCGTAGGGAAGAAGCTGGGCGACCCCAAAAATCCGTTTCTTGTATCGGTGCGTTCGGGCGCAAGGGCTTCAATGCCCGGCATGATGGACACCATACTCAATTTGGGTCTGAATGATGAAGTGGTCAAAGGCCTTTCGGAATTGACCGGAAATGAGAGGTTCGCATACGACAGTTACCGCAGATTCATCCAGATGTTCGGTAACGTGGTCATGGAGATAGATAAGTCCAAGTTCGAAAAGGTCCTCGATGAGGTAAAACACGAGAACAACGCCAAATTCGATACCGACCTCACCGCCCAGAACCTGAAGGATGTTGTGGAGAGATACAAGAAAGTCTTCAAGGGCGAAAAGGGTTTTGATTTCCCTCAGGACCCCACGATGCAGCTGATGGAGGCGGTCAAGGCCGTTTTCAGGTCATGGGACAATCCGAGAGCCAACGTATACAGGAGGCTCAACGACATACCGAGCGATTGGGGTACGGCCGTCAACGTCCAGGAAATGGTCTATGGAAACATGGGCAACGATTCGGGTACGGGCGTCGCCTTCACAAGAAATCCCGCAACAGGTGAAAAGAAGCTTTACGGCGAATTCCTCATGAACGCCCAGGGAGAGGACGTCGTGGCCGGCATCCGGACCCCGCAGTCGATTGACCGGCTGAAGGAAATAAATCCGCAGGTATATGATCAGTTTGCCAAGTTTGCGACCACACTCGAAAAACATTATAAAGACATGCAGGACATGGAATTCACCATCGAACGCGGCAAGCTCTTCATGCTGCAGACAAGGAACGGCAAGAGGACGGCTCAGGCCGCGCTGCGTATCGCTGTCGACCTCGTCCGCGAAGGAATGGTGACTAAAGAGGAAGCTATCATGAAGGTCGATCCCAAGCAGTTGGACGCCCTCCTGCACCCGAACTTCGAGCCGCAGGCTTTGAAGCAGGCCGTTCCTGTTGCAAAAGGCCTTCCCGCGTCTCCCGGCGCGGCGTCAGGCAAGATCTACTTCTCAGCGGAAGATGCGGTAGAAGCTGTCAAAGGCGGGGAAAAGAAGGTCATTCTAGTAAGGCTCGAGACGTCGCCTGAAGATATTGAAGGTATGCACGTTTCGCAGGGCATACTTACAGGGCGCGGCGGCATGACGTCGCACGCGGCTGTTGTGGCGCGCGGTATGGGCACCTGCTGTGTCGCGGGATGCAGCGATATCAAGATAAATGATGAAGAGAAGTTTTTTGTGGATCCGAAAGGCAGAAAATATACCGAAGGCGAGTGGATCTCCCTTGACGGTTCGACAGGAAACGTCTACGGGTCGCAGCTGCCTACGGTTGAGCCCAGCGTGGTCGGCGATTTTGCCGAATTCATGAGTTGGGCCGATGAGATAAGGAAGCTCAAGGTCAGGGCAAATGCCGACACCCCGAAAGACGCGGCTGCTGCGATAAGGTTCGGCGCCGAAGGCATCGGACTCTGCCGCACAGAGCATATGTTCTTCGAGCCTGACAGGATATTCGCGTTCAGGCAGATGATAGTCGCAAGCAATGAAGAGCAAAGAAGGAAGGCGCTCGATAAGCTCCTGCCCATACAGAGGGGCGACTTCGAAGGGTTGTTCACTGAGATGAAAGGTTATCCTGTTACGATAAGGCTTCTGGACCCGCCGCTCCATGAATTCTTGCCGCACGAGGACGAAGATATAAAGACGCTTGCCGATGAAATCGGAATCAAATTCGACGACCTGAAATCACTGATCGGTAATCTGCACGAGCTCAATCCCATGATGGGCCACAGGGGCTGCCGTCTTGCGGTATCATACCCCGAAATCGCAGAGATGCAGACGAGGGCCATTATCGAGGCTGCCATAAACGTCAATAAAAAGGGCATGAACATCATGCCTGAGATTATGATACCGCTGGTTTGCGAATTGAAGGAGCTGAAATTCGTAAAGGACATCATCGTCAGTACGGCGGACGATATTATCAAAAAAGCCGGCGTGAAGCTCGAGTATACCGTCGGTACCATGATCGAGATCCCGAGGGCGGCGCTGCTCGCCGACGAAATCGCGCAGGAGGCCGAGTTCTTCTCGTTCGGCACCAACGACCTGACCCAGATGACGTATGGATTGAGCCGCGACGATGCCGGAAGGATCCTCGAGGATTACTACCAGAGGAAGATATTCGAGGCCGACCCGACGGCGAGATTGGATCAGGTGGGCGTAGGTAAGCTGATGAAGATGGCTGTAGAGTTGGGCAAAAAGACAAGGCCCAATATCAAGCTGGGCATCTGCGGCGAGCATGGCGGCGACCCGTCATCCGTAGAGTTCTGCCACAAGATCGGCCTGAATTATGTCTCGTGCTCACCGTTCCGCGTCCCGATCGCAAGGCTCGCAGCAGCCCAGGCTGTAGTTCGCAAGGCTGACGACCTCGGCCAGAAGTAATTTTAAAAAGT
>CAZCKQ010000052.1:0-10160 GCA_964499315.1 uncultured Eubacteriales bacterium
GTCAAGCCAGATCTGCAGAGTTATGTGCGGTATGCCTCCTGAGAATTTACCTGTTCCCGTCACGAGGAGAAGCTGATCCTTCACTCCGATCGACAGGCCGAATGATATCCCCGCCAACAGCATCCCTGTCACGGCCCCCGTGAGAACAGCAAGCCAGTTGCGGACCTTCGATTTGATTATTATCCATGTGAAGAGGTGTGCGAATACAATTGCAGTCGTGGTCTGGAGGACCAGTACTATTGCAAGGATACCGAATGCGATCCACGGATTTGCTATAGAAGCGACGATACTTAAAGGGCCGTTTATAAGGATCACATCAACGGCAATTCCCGCTATCAGGCCGACCAATAAAGACATTCGGAGCGCTTTTTTCTCTTTCTTGCTGAACTCTTCAGACATGAAACAAAAACCCTCCTTTAGAATAATACCATATAAATCCTGAAAATCATATTGCCGTTAACAGTTTTCAGCTGTCAACATAAAATAATAGTGTGAAATGAAGTGCCATATGGTAATTATTCGGGGTGGTGCGAATGTATTGCGCTAATGATATTTATAGCAGGGTGTGCAATGATTATGGGACAGTGCAATGCCCTTTTCTGGCCGGATGCGCCAGCGCTGTCGCCTTTATGAAAGGCAGCGTGCTCGCGCCTCAGATCTCCGGTACGGTTTTTTTCCGCAACGCGCAGGGTGGTACGGAGGTCTGTGTCGATATCCACGGTCTGCCGCCTTATCAGCCTGCCTCTCCCGGAAAGGACCCTATCGGGCCGTTCGGATTCCATATACATGAGGTCGGCAATTGCGGCGAAGGCAATCCCGAGGACCCGTTCCAGATGGCGGGCAGCCACTGGAACCCTGATAAGCAGCCGCATGGTAATCACGCAGGCGATCTGCCGGTTCTGTTTTCCAACAACGGAAGGGCAAGGATGTGCTTCTTCACAAGCAGATTCAAGCCTGCTGATGTAATCGGCAAAGCGATTATCGTCCACCAGAATCCGGACGATTACCGTACCGAACCCGCGGGCCGTTCGGGCAAACGTCTTGCCTGCGGCATTATCAAGACAGTCGGGACCCATTGATTGAGAGGGGCAGCTTTTTATGGCTAATCAGATATTTCCGGTAAATACGATTCCCCAGAGGATAAACAAGCCGCGCCTTGACGTTTATTATCCGCTGATTATTTCATCTCCGGTCCCGTTGGCCAGGCAAAAGATGAACATGGATATTTACAGGCTTGCGGATCAATTATTGATAGACCAGGGATATTATGAGAATCCGATGACCACATGCACCGGATGGTATGAGCTCAAGACGAACCAGAGAGCCATCCTGAGCCTGTACCTCGGCAATTATGCGTTTTCTGGCGGCGCCCACGGACTTACCATAATCAAGTCTCTCACTTTTACAATAAACGATGCCAGAGCATATACGCTCAAAGAGCTATTCAAACCCGGCAGCGATTACATAACAGTCCTTTCAGCCATCGTAGCCGGGCAGATCGAGCAGCGGGACATCCAACTGCTCGGAGAATTCACGGGAATAAGGCCCGATCAGGATTTCTACATAGCCGATAAGTGCCTCGTCCTGTATTTCCAGCTTTATGAGATAACGCCCTATGCATTGGGGTTTCAATTCTTCCCGATATCCGTTTATGAGATACAGGATATCATCGACGAAAACGGGCCGCTCGGGCGAATGTTAGGCGAATTCTGATAATATTGTACTTTATACTGGCGAAGGCGGTATAATAGGTTGGTTCAAATTGAACCGTTTTAACTTTGTGCGTTTGATGGTAATGAATATCTGGTGGATAACTTGTTTTCAAACCTTAGTAATGCGGATTAACTCCAGATTTGAAGATAATTGATGAGGATATGTAGACATCAGATTATTATGGTTTCATGTCGAGAAGTTCTTTCCAGTTAGACGGAAATCCAATATACTTCAATTGAATATCACGAGAATACTCGTCAATTAGCCCCTCCAACGCTAGAACGAAGCTATTCTTCCACTTTTCATGATCTAAATATAAAAACTTCATTATGTAAACAATATCAAATAGCCGTTTACTGCAAACTTTATATATCCCTTTTGGCAATCTCGGAAGCTTAACAAATTTATGGAAATATAACCTCATATAATGTGCACATCTATTTCGTAAGTCTGTGAGACAAGCTAGCCAGCTGTCAAGATGTTCCGGTCCGGTATTAAAAATTTTTTTTGCGATAAATTTTCTATCGTCTGGCTTCAAATTAGCATAGAACCTGGATAACATCCCTAACGAGAACAACTCTACTGCTACCCAGATAGGGAAATGAGCTCCATATTTATCAATATGATGCCGCACAAAAAGAGTTTTACTACTTTTTTGAATAGCATCACTAAACTCGGTCATGAATTTAGTATGCCAATCTTGCCTTTCAAAAATTTCGAATTTGGTATAACCTTCTGCACCATATTTATGTGCATGGTAATAAGCGATTTTAGTTTTCAACGATATTTCAATAGGTTCAATTACTGACGAAAGGACATTCCTCATTTTTCTATCAAATTCATATAACCTAAATATCTTATTAAAACTAGCTCCATGTCTGTAACACCCGTCAGAAAATTGCTTGAAAGGTAGTAAATAGGCAGAAAATCGGTAATAATTCACTTTACTTAAGACGTCTAGTGCAAATTCCATGTCTTCAATAATAAGATTACGCTTTTGGAGCCTCTCGATTTGTTCTTCGAAAGTAGTAGGCGGCTTTAAAGGTAACCCATGAATATCGCAGGGCCTATCGCACATACATACTCCTTTAGACAATAAAAGTCCCACCCTGGTACGCTTTCAATGAAGAGGCGTGGTGGGCTCTGTTAATACTATTATATGCGAGTAATCGAGAAGTGTCAAAAAACCGTAGTTGAAATAAACTTGATTTTATCCCATTTTTTACAAATAGAATTCTATTACTACGTTAAGCTCACTGAATCAAGTGAATCTTAAGAGGAAATGGTACGGTTAATGATATTTTAACCAAGTATAGAATCAAACATAATCTGATGGAGGTTGCGGTTAATTCCTGTGATTATCATGATTTTTTCGAACCCAATTACTCCCAATAAAGTTATTGAGGTTCCTAAACCTATATGATAAAATGTAAAATATTCTATCATAATTCTATAGATAAAAATTGTACAGAGATAAACGGTTTACTTGAATAATTAGTAAAGGATGGTAGCCGTGTCATCGCCACAATATGTTTTGGAATTTATTCAAGCTCTGCAGAAGGAAATTGATGCCCTGAAAAAAGGTAAAGGTGGTAGCATTGTTAAAGTCTTTAACGGCAACTTTACGAGGGAATCATCTGGTTTTCATATATATGTTTTCCATCTTGAAAATTTTCTGTATGCAATAGATGACACACCAGCAGAAATTGAAATCCAAGGATTAAAGTATAATTGTCAGATTGTGACTATCCAGGGGCTAGATGTGCATATTGGGATTGAGCGGAATGTGGGTTATTATATTCCTGAAGCCACCATCCAGACAAATCTATGGTTCTTGTTGGAAATACTGAAGAAGAAGTTTGAAGAATTTCAGAATGACAATAACCTCTTTAAAAAGGGAATCGAGGTATTTAATGGCTCTTCAAACGAGGTAGTCTCTGACTTTATTCCTGAATATTCACCTGGGATCGAACCCCCAAATGACTCACAATTAGCAGCAATCAACAATTCGTTTAAAAAGTCTCTTTCTATTATATGGGGGCCGCCAGGGACAGGTAAAACGAAAACAATTGCCAAAGTAGTTGAGGCGCATATTAATGCGAATAGACGCATATTATTGGTGTCGCATGCCAATATGGCAGTGGATGAGGCGTTGGAAGATGTAGCAGAACAACTTAAATCTACAATATACAGAACTGGTAAATTGGTGCGGTTGGGACTTATCCATAAGAAGGAATTGCAGGATAGTTATCCACTTGTTTTGGTAGATAATATCGCAGCAATGCTGGGGAAATCCCTTGGTGAAGAAAAAACTGCACTTTTAAAAGAAAAAACGAAAATAGAAAACTATTTTCAAACTTATAAATCACTGTCCTTCCAGATACTTGAACGCGATAAGGCAAAAACAGAGTGGTTTTCTATTGAAAAAACTGCTATAGATATTGAAAGACAGATAAGTAATAATAAGACCAGTTTGAGAAACCTTGAAGTTACATTGGAAGAGAGCACCAATAAATTGATGAAAGCAAATACCTCGGGGGCACTTAAAAGATTATTTTTAGGGCTGGATCCAGTTCGAATTCAAAAAGAAATCAACCAGCAACAGAATTTTATTACAGAAAAAGCACGTGAACAGGAAGAATTGACTGATATATTAAAAACCTCCCGACTGAATATAGAAAATATTAAGCAAAAGGTTAAGACTATAGAGGATGAAATTGAAAGATTACTTGATCAGTATGGTATTTCACTGGAACAGATAAATAAAATGAAAACTGATTTTGAAAAACGCATGAAAATTATAGAATCAAGGCTTGCCGATATTGGGAAAGAACTAGAGCAGATTCAGAAAAAAGTATTGTCTGAAGCCAGATTGGTTGCCACTACTCTGACAAAGACCTTTTCCTCTAAACTTTTCCCCGATACTCCTTTTGATGTTGTTATTATCGATGAGGTAAGCATGGCGCCATTGCCTTACATTTTCTGGGCATTAAGCAGAGTTACTTCTCAGGTGACATTGGTTGGAGATTTCTTGCAGCTCCCGCCTATCTGCGTATCTGAAGAAGAAATAGCTCAGAAGTGGCTTAGACGGAGTATGTTTGACATATTGGGCGTTTCAATTGTTCCAAAAGCAATGTGTGATACGAGAATATCCATGCTCAAAGTCCAGTATCGCATGGCACCTAAAATATCTAAAATACCCAATACTTTGTTCTATGTAAATTTATTGGAGGACCATTCCTCTACCAATAAAAATTATTTGAATGATGCGTTTTTTGGCGATGAAAACCTTGTTCTGGTTGATACTTCTGCTAAAAACCCATGGTGTAGCCAGCTATCCACTGGAGGCAGATTTAACATATACAGCGCCTTGCTGTCTGTTTCCATTGCAAAAGAGATTTACCAGGAAACGAAAGAAAGCGTTGGGATTATTACACCTTATAGGCCACAAGCTCGTCTGATCAATAAAATTTTGAAGGATTTTGGTATTCAGGAAGGTATCAGGGTGAACGTTGTTCACAGCTTTCAGGGTGGGCAAGAATCAGTAATTATTATCGATTGCGTTGAAGGACCTGGTGGTAAGACATGGTCTATGCTTGATGATAAAAGGTATGGTTCAAACTCTCATGAGGCAAGATTACTTTTAAATGTAGCGTTGACAAGAGCAAAGATGAAAGTGATTTTAGTAGCACACCAAGAGTATATGTTTTCAAAGTATGATAAGAATTCTATTATACTCAAGGTACTTCAGGAATTTAAAGCCGCAGGAAACGTCGTGAAACCGGACCCATTTATGGATGAGTATTTTGCAGGGGACTTTGAAACATACGCATCCGCTTCTCTTGGCCATACCACTAACCCCATTTCCGGAGGAGGGCTCTATACAGATAAAAATTTCTGGCCGGCCTTTCTCAGGGATATCCAAAATTGTGAAAAGAGCCTTATCATTTTAAGCCCCTTCATTGCCGTAAAAAGAGCGGGAAAACTCTTTGATTACCTTAGAGTGTTAGTCAATAAGGGTGTAGAAGTGACTATATACACCAGACCACCTACAGAACAGACAGGTGTTCTTGGAGAACAATCGGAGGAGACGATTAAGCAACTCAGTAAAATCGGAGTAAAAGTGACCCAGAGAAAAAACATGCATCAAAAAATCGCTCTCATTGACAATCAGATTGTTTGGGAAGGAAGCTTGAACATTTTGAGTCATAGTAAGACAGGGGAGCAAATGCGCCGGCATGAAGGCGAAAACGTGGCAAATGAGGTAATACGCAATCTGGAACTGGATCAACAAAATGCAAGAGGCAATATCTTGGAAAGCAATTGCCCTATTTGTGGAAGCCCTTTAATTATACGTCGAAGCCGTTTTGGTCCATTTATTGGCTGTACTCGATATAGCAGAGGACCTGAAGGGTGTAAGTATATAGAGAAAACTATTAAGAAGAAAGCCTGATTTAATTTACCAACAAGCTGACTTGGATCATCGCGGATGAGGTTAGGCACGGAATCTGTATAATTATTTATATTTAAACAACAGCTGTAAGAATCGATGTAATGTGTTATATTTATTCTTATCAACAATTGCAGTTCCGATTTTTGTTGATACAGCGATGCTTTGGAGAAAAACTGCAAATGCTTATAAGACCGGTTAAACAACTGATTCTTGCAGGACTGATGATTGCCTTCGGGTTGCTGTTACCGATGATATCTCATGCGTTCGGGGCAGGGCCTGCTCTTCTGCCCATGCACATACCTGTTATTGCCGCGGGCTTTATACTCGATCTGCCGTTTGCTGTGGCGGTCGGCGCAATTACACCTCTGCTGAGTTCATTAACGACGGGGATGCCGCCGTTGTTTCCTGTGGCTGTCATTATGGTCTTTGAGCTTGCGGCGTATGCGGCTGTTTCTAATATTACATACAGGAAGTTCAGACTTAATGTCTATTTATCTATAATAACTACAATGATAGCGGGACGGGTCGTTGCAGGGGCCACAGTCTGGATTCTGGCAGCTTTGCTCGCACGGGGGTTGCCCGGCCCTGTCGAATTTGTTTCAGGCGCGATCGTTGCGGGCATCCCCGGAATAGCCGTCCAGTTATTCATTCTTCCTGTCCTTATTATGGTTTTGGTAAGGAACAGGCTTATAATGCGATAAAAATATAAAGTGAAAATATTAAGTAAAAAACAGGAGATATATTTTGAATCAAAAAGAGTATTTCGATTCTATCGCCGGTCAATGGGACAGTATGTGCCCGCATGATCCGGAAAAGCTGACAAGAATAATGGAACTGTCGGGTCTGCGCAGAGGGGACCGTGTACTTGACGTCGGTACGGGGACCGGAGTCCTTATACCTTATATCCGTTCACGCATCGGTGAAAAAGGCTCGATCGTTGCCGCCGACTTTGCGCCGAATATGCTTCGCGAAGCCGAAAACAAATATGGTTGCGGATACGGGAAGATCGAGTTTGCCTGCGGCGACGTGCTGGACGGGTCTTTTCTTGCAGGCAGGCTTTTCGACTGCATCATGTGTTATTCCGTGTTCCCGCATTTTCCGGATAAGAGCGACGCGGTGATCAAGCTCGCAAACCGCCTCGCAAAAGGCGGACGGATAGTCGTCTGCCACTCGTCGAGCCGGGATACCATCAACAATCTGCATAAAAACGGCTGCAGCGCGATAAAAGATAATTATCTGCCTGATATGGACACCCTGAAAAGCTGCTTTGAATCTTCGGTGATGAGGATCGCCCAAGCTGTCGATGACAGCGATATGTTTTTATTAGCGGCGGTATTGTGATAAAATCATTATAACCGCCGGAGGTAATGAGAGCCTGGTGATAATGAGGAGTTGGTGATATGTCTCCTTTTGAAATTATCATATGCATAATCGGCGTCATCAGCGTCGTGATATCGATCTCATTAATGGCGATATTTATCCGTAGTCGCAAAAAAGCCGATCTTCAGCATAATCCCCCGGAATTGCGACTGCTTCTCGAAGAAATGGCGAGGAACCGCGAGGAGTCCTCATCCAGTGCGCGCATGGCCAGGGAAGAGCTTTCTTCGGCATTCAGGATGCTCAACGAGACTATGATATCAAATATCGCAAACATGGCAAACCTTCAGAAAAACCAGCTTGATATCTTTTCCGGACAGCTGAACACTCTTACGCAGTCAAACGAACAGCGACTCGAGGCCTTGCGCAAAACCCTCGAAGAGAAGATAAAAAGCCTCCAGGACGACAACAGCCAAAAGCTTGAAGCTATGCGCGCGACCGTGGACGAGAAGCTCGCCTCAACTCTGGAAAAGAGACTCGGAGAATCATTCAAGCTCGTAAGCGAACGCCTTGAGCAGGTATATAAAGGGCTTGGGGAAATGCAGGTGCTGGCGTCAGGAGTCGGCGATCTCAAGAAAGTGTTAATGAATGTCAAGACCCGTGGAGTATGGGGTGAGATCCAGCTTGGAAACATATTGGAACAGATATTGACTCCGGACCAATTTGTTATGAACGTCGTCACGGCCGAAAACAGTTCCGAGAGGGTGGAATTCGCCGTCCGGCTCCCCGGAAAAGGCGACGACGGGGGAGAGATCCTCCTGCCTATAGACGCCAAATTCCCTAATGAGATTTATCAAAGGCTTGTCGAGGCCAGCGAGCAATCCAACCCGGCGCTGATCGCAGAGGCTCAGAAGCAGCTGGAAACCAGAATTAAAGAAGAGGCCAGGAGGATATGCGACAAGTATATCAATCCGCCGCATACTACGGATTTTGCCATCATGTTCCTCCCGACGGAGGGTCTTTATGCTGAAGTAGTAAAGCAGGCAGGCCTGATGGAGCATATTCAGGATAACTCGAGGGTCGTCATAGCAGGGCCTTCGACGATGGCTGCGCTGCTGAACAGCCTTTCGATAGGCTTCCGCACGCTGGCCATACAGAAAAGGTCGGGCGAGGTATGGACTTTACTTGGAGCGATAAAGGCCGAATTCGGCAAATTCGGCGCGATACTGGAAAAGACGCAGAAAAAGCTGCAGGATGCCAGCAACACCATAGACGAAGCGGCCAGAAGGTCGAGGATGATTGAAAAGAAGCTGAGGAAAGTCGAAGAAGTTCCATATGGCGGGACGCAGGCTATAATTGAGGAGACGACAGGATCGTCTTCATCCGATGAGAATTTCGAAGCGGAAGCGGAGGTAGACTTATGAACGTGCGTGAAATGGCGGCAACGGTGAAAAATGCGGCTTTGAAGCTTGCGGCACTGCCTGCTGCCATAAAGGACAATGCGCTTGAACTGATTGCTCAAAGAATCGATGAAAACCGGCGGCAGATTATCAACTCCAATCTTGCCGACATAGAGAGGAGCCAGAATGAGAAGGTATCGGCGCCTTTGCTGAAAAGGCTGAAGTTCGATGACGTGAAAATAGATGAAGTGATTTCGGGTTTAAGGAGCTTGAAAAAGCTCGATGATCCCATAGGGCGGACGATGCTCGCCAGAGAGCTTGACAAAGGCCTTGAGCTTTACAAAGTTACCTGCCCGATAGGCGTTATAGGGATAATATTCGAATCAAGACCCGATGCGCTTGTGCAGATTTCTTCACTATGCCTGAAGAGTGGTAACGGCGTCCTGCTGAAAGGCGGGCAGGAGGCAATGCTTACCAACCGGATACTTGCCGATCTGGTCTCAGGCGCCGCCGTCGAGGCAGGCGTACCCGACGGATGGCTCAGGTTGCTTGAAACAAGGGCCGACGTAAATGAACTGCTCAAGCTCGATGATTATATTGACCTTCTCATACCCAGAGGATCCAACGAATTTGTCAGATATATCATGGACAATACAAAAATACAGGTCCTCGGGCATGCCGAAGGTTTATGCCATTGTTATGTTGATAAGTCTGCGGATATCGGGATGGCCGTGGATATCGCGGACGATTCCAAGACACAGTATGTCGCCGTCTGCAATGCGACCGAAACACTGCTGGTTCATAAGGATATTGCGCCGGAATTTCTGCCGGCATTGAAGCAACGGCTTGAAGGCAAGGGCGTGGAACTGCTCGGATGCCCTGAGACTCGCCGTTTCATCGATGTGGCGCCGGCTGCGGAAAAGGATTGGGGAACCGAGTATCTGGATTATAAGCTATCGATAAAGGTCGTCAACGATATAAATGAGGCGATAGACCATATAAGCACCTATGGTTCGCACCATACCGACGCCATTATCACCGAAGACAGGGAAGGCGCGGCGCTGTTCCTCGGCGCCGTCGATTCGGGCAATGTCTTCTGGAACTGCTCGACGCGCTTCAGCGACGGTTTCAGATACGGCTTCGGGGCCGAAGTCGGCATCAGCACCTCAAAGATACATGCGCGCGGACCCGTCGGTCTTGACGGCCTTGTGATCTACAAATACAAGTTATTGGGCAGCGGCCAGACCGTCCCCGATGATATGGGCGCAAACAAAAAA
>CAZCKQ010000053.1:0-10030 GCA_964499315.1 uncultured Eubacteriales bacterium
AGAATTCTATCGAAGGCGCTGTAAATGCTACTCTTGATTTTCTTTCCGGCGGCGATGTGGAACTAAAAATCAAACATGAGCTTGTTCTTACGATAACGCAGAATCTTCTGTCCAAGAAAGGCGCAAAGCTCGAAGACATAAAGACCGTCATATCACATCCGCAGCCTTTGGGACAGTGCAGACGATTCTTGAGGGAGAATCTGCCCGGTGTCGAACGCAGGTATGCCCTCAGCACCGCAAAAGCCGCGGAAGCGGTTGCTTGCGGAAATAGCGGCATGGCTTCCATAGGCTCGTGGATCGCCGCGGAGATTTACGGATTGGAGATACTTGCAGAAGGCATACAGGACGAGTCCAACAATCATACCAGGTTTGTGGTGATATCAAGGCATGATAGCGAACGTTCGGGGAATGATAAGACATCCATCGTATTTTCAGCAGAGGATAAGCCGGGCAGTCTTTACAGGATATTGGACATCTTCAATCTGTGGGACATCAATATGACAAGGATAGAGTCAAGGCCCGCGAGGAACCGCCTCGGAAGATATATATTCTTTGTGGATTTTTCGGGCCACAGGGATGACGCCGATATTAAAGACGCATTAACCATGATCAGACGCAAGACCTCATTTTTCAAGTTCCTCGGATCGTATCCGGCCTGGACGGAACAGACGGGAAATTAATCATCACCGCAATCCATATGGTATAATCCGGATTGTGAGGTGGTGTTTATGAAAACGCACCAAGGTGCGGAGATGGATATTGCCGGTAATCTGAGGATTGTCGAATGGCTAAAAAGCGAATTGCTTACCAGCATAGCCGATTTCTTCAGGACTGTATCCGGTGAAGATTCGGAAAATTGCGACATACGGGTGCCTGCGGCAGATAACCTGTCGGATGTAATCTTGCTCGGGTATTTGTTGGCAAGAAGGCTGGGAATCGGATATAATGCCGTTGAGATGAAGCTTCAGACCAAAATAAAATTGGGTATCATCGAGGGGCATCATATAGAGAAAAATTATGGGGACTTATCTGAATTGTCAAAACATTTCGGGACTTGCAGAGGCAGGCAGACAGGTCTTTGAAAAAGATTTCGGGACGGAGGTATTATGAACAGAAATATCACCGGCTTTCACCGTTTTTTGATCCCGCATTCCATATGGTATCTGTTTGTCATCGTGGTTTTGATTCTCGTACTTACAGTTTTGAATTGGCGCTATGCCGTTCCGGGTTATATCCTTCTGGCGGCTTTGCTGCTTTATAATTATTTCGTTAACCGACAGGGCGCAAAGGAGATAGCCGATTATGTCAGGTATCTTGATTTCAGTCTTACTTCAGCCTCGAAGAACGTCCTGCGCGGTTTTCCCATACCTATCCTTGTCATAGGATCGAAAAGGTCTGTTATCTGGTACAATGCCATCTTTCGGGACACTTTCGGCATCGAGCGCCTGCCCGGTAAATCGATGCAGGAATTAGTGGAATCACTGAAAATGGAAAACCTGATATCTGAGAAATCCGGTTCGGAGCAGAAGGAATATACCGGAAAGTTTGTTTTTGACGGAAGGCATTATAGCGTCCACGGGAGTTATATTAAAAATGACGCGAAGCCCAGGCAGAATGAGAAAGTGCTCCTCCTGTGCTTTATAGACGACACCGAGCTGTCGGAGCTTAAACATAAGTACAATGAAGAAAAAACGATTATTGCGATGGTCGTGATTGACAACTATGACGACCTGATGCAGAGCATGGAGGATGCGATGCGGCCACAGATGCTTGCCGAGATTGACAAACGGCTCGTTCAATGGTTCGCTTTTACATCAGGCATGCTGAAGAAATTTGAAAGAGACAGATATGTAATGATTTTTGAGCACCGTTTTCTAAAGCAGATGGAAGATCAGAAATTCGATATCCTTGATACCGTTAAGGAAATAAACCTCGGCAATAAGATTCCTGTCACGCTGAGTATAGGGTTCGGGCTGAACGGCGGTTCGCCGGCCGTGAATTTCCAGTATTCGGCGGCTTCCATAGAAATAGCGTTGGGAAGGGGCGGTGACCAGGTCGTAATAAAAGATCATGACAGTTACAGTTTCTATGGAGGCAAAACAAGGTCCCTTGAAAAGAGGACCAAGGTCAAAGCAAGAGTAATAGCCCATGCCCTGCGCGATCTGATCGATGAGTCTTCCAGCGTCATGATCATGGGTCATGAGAATTGCGACATCGACTGTCTCGGCGCGGCGTTGGGCTGTTATCGCATAGTTCGCAACAGGAACAAGGACGGATATATAATTTTAAACGAAGTCAATCCTGCCATAGAGGGATTGATGGAAAAGACGGGGCGCGAGATAGAGTACAAAGGTGTCTTCATAGATACCAACGAAGCCCTGGACCGTATCGACAGCAAGACGCTCCTTATCATAGTGGACGTACATAGACTCGTTTTCACCGAAGCGCCGGAAGTGGTACCGCGTATTAAACAGGTCGTTGTAATAGACCATCACAGGAAGGGCACGGATTACATACAGGATGCGGTCCTGTCGTATCAGGAGACGTATGCCTCGTCAACTTGCGAGCTTGTTACCGAAATCCTTCAATATATTGACGATAAGCCAAGGCTCAAGACCGTTGAGGCTGAAGCGTTGTATGCGGGCATTGTCGTTGATACCAAGAATTTTACGATCAAAGCCGGGGTTAGGACGTTTGAAGCAGCATCTTTCCTGAAACGTCAAGGTGTGGATATCTTATCCGCAAGGCAGCTTTTGCAGAACGATATCGCGACATACAACCATATTTCCGCCGTTGTAAAAAATGCCGAAATCATAGAAGGCAATATCGCGATTTCCGTCTGCCCGTCCAACATCAGAAACGGGCCCCTGATAGCCGCAAAATCGGCCGACGAGCTTTTGAGCCTTCAGGGCATTGCCGCGGCGTTCGTCCTTTGCGAGGTGAACGGTGAGATCAATATCAGCGGCCGTTCGCTTGGCGAGATAAATGTGCAGGTGATTCTTGAAAAACTCGGCGGCGGCGGGCATCTTACAGTCGCGGGGACTCAGATCCGGGGCGTTACCATGGATAATGCCCTCTCCATGCTTAAATATGCTATAATTGAATATGCAGGCAGTATCAAAAAGGAATAGGACATATGAAGGTTATTTTGAAGACCGATATAAAAGCGCTTGGAAAAAAGGAATCCCTGGTTAATGTCAACGACGGTTATGCGAGGAACTATCTGATACCCAGAGGACTGGCCGTCGAAGCCAATCAATCCAATATGAGCCTTATGAAGAGCAAGGCCGACGCTGAGTCGGTCAGAAGGAGCAAAGAGATCGAGCATGCAAAGAAGCTTGCTTCGATCCTGCGGGAATCGGTTGTTGAAATCAGGGTGAAAGCAGGCGAAAAAGGCAGATTGTTCGGGTCGATAACCACAAAGGATATAGCCGACGCGATCCAGCGGAGTCATAATATCGAGCTGGATAAACGCAGGATCATCCTGAATGAGGCTATAAAAACCGTTGGTGAGTATCCGGTCAGTATAAGGCTGTATACGGATATTGAGGCTTCCTGCAGAATCAAGGTTATCGGTGAATAACAGGATGGTTTTTCATGGACTTGAATTTATCCGGAAGATTGCCCCCACATAACCTTGAGGCCGAGCAATCGGTCCTCGGATCCATGCTTCTAGACAGGGATGCCATACCGGCGGCTGCCGAGATTCTCAGACCTGATGATTTCTACGGCAATAACAACAGTGAATTATATGAAGCTATCATTGACTTATTTGATAGCGGACAGCCTGCCGATCTTGTCACCGTCACCGAACGTCTCCGTCAGAAAGGACGGCTCGAAAGCGCCGGGGGAATTGAATACATCGCGAGAATCGCGTCGGCCGTGCCTACTACGGCAAATATCAGTCATTACGCCCACATCGTAGAAGAAAAATCCATCCTCCGAAAGATGATAAAGGCTGCATCCGACATCGTGGCGCTAGGCTACGAAAGCGGCGAGGATGCGTCATACATCCTTGACAAGGCCCAGCAGAGCATATTTGATGTCCTTCAGAGACGTGACGTCAAAGGTGTCGCTCATATAAAGGATGTTCTGGTTGAAGCCTTCGGCAGGCTTGAGGAACTATACAATAATAAAGAAGCTTTCACCGGTATACCTTCGGGCTTTATCGACCTTGATTACAAGACTTCCGGTTTTCAGAATTCGGATCTGATACTCATTGCCGCACGCCCTTCCATGGGGAAGACATCATTCGCCTTGAATATAGCGCAGTATGCGGCGATACACAGGCATATACCCGTGGCGGTGTTCAGTCTGGAGATGTCGAAGGAACAGCTGGTAAACAGGGTCCTGTGCTGCGAAGCAATGGTAGACAGCCACAGGGTCAAGACGGGCAGACTTGAGGATGATGACTGGAGCAAGATTGCAAAGGTATTGGGGCCGATATCCGAAGCCCCTATCTATATCGACGACTCTTCCTCCTCATCTATAATGGAAATCAGGGCCAAGTGCCGCAGATTGAAACTGGAAAAAAAGATTAAGCTGGTCATTATCGACTACCTCCAGTTGATGCAGGGCAGGGGAAGGACGGAAAACAGGCAGCAGGAGATTTCCGAGATAACACGCTCGCTCAAGATACTTGCAAAAGAGATCAATGTACCGGTAATAACGCTTTCCCAGCTCAGCAGGGCGCCGGAATCGCGATCCGACCACAAACCTATGCTGAGCGACCTCAGGGAATCCGGAGCCATCGAGCAGGATGCGGACCTGGTGTTGTTCCTTTACAGAGAAGACTATTATAAGAAAGACACCAATAAAAAGAATATTGTCGAGGTTATTATAGCCAAACACAGGAATGGCTCCACCGGATCCGTCGAACTTGTCTGGCTCGACCAGTTCACCAAGTTCGCCAACAAGGCACATGATTAGCAAGGTTTTAGATACAATATCCCGGTATGGCCTTCTGAAAGAAGGCGACAAAGTGCTGGCAGCCGTTTCAGGAGGACCTGATTCGGCTTGTCTGCTTCATGCGCTTCATGCGCTGTCTTCCAGACTTCGTATCGAAATTTCGGCTGTACATGTGAATCATCTCCTCAGGGGGGAAGAATCCGATGCAGATGAGGAATTTGTGCGCGAGTTTTGCCGGAGTATGGGCATTCGGCTTTTTTCGGAAAGAAGGGACGTATCCCGGTACGCGTCAGACGCCGGCATTTCGGTTGAAGAAGCAGGCCGGGAAATAAGATACGGCATATTTGATGAGATTGCGAATAAACATGGTCTGAATAAGATAGCAGTCGCGCATAACAAGGACGATCAGGCCGAAACGGTCATAATGCACATCATAAGGGGTACCGGGCTGGACGGCCTGGCGGGCATGCCTTATAAAAGAGGGAGGGTCATAAGGCCGCTCCTCGATGTCAGACGGAGTGAAATAGAGGAATATTGCAAACATAATGCAATCGCGGCTCGCATCGACAGCTCCAATATGGAAAGGGATTATATGAGGAACAGGATCAGGCTCGATCTTATTCCTTATATCGACAGGCTTTTCGGAGTGGATGTATCTGACAGGGTTTCGAGCATGAGCTTGCTGCTGAATGAAGACAGGAAATTCATCATGGATTCTGCATCGGTCTTTTATGACAAGATTGCTGATGAAATAGCCGGAAAGGTTTCGATTGATATAGCAGGACTGGCGAAGTGCCATCCTTCCTTACGCAGGCATATTATCCGCATGGCGCTGGAAAGGGCAGCCGGCAGCCTGAAGGGCATCTTCAGCAGCCATATAGAAGCAGTGCTTGCCCTCGCGTTAAAAGGCCGGACGGGGACCAGCGTCAATCTGCCGGGAGGCATCCGCCCTTATATATCATACGGCGAAATAGTATTCGAGAAAATAGCGCCCGAAAAAAACAGAAGCCAGGATAAGGTTTTGTTTGATAAAGCAGTTGCAATCCCCGGTACGACGGACATGGATGAATTCGGCGTAAGCCTTGACGCATCTGTCATTGACCTGACGCGGTTCGGGGAGGTGTGCATGAAATTGTCCGATCTCAGCCCGCAGCAGTATTTCGATTATGACAGCCTTGTCGGATATGGATGTCCCGATGACGTGCCGCGGGTAAGGCGCAGGATGCAGGGCGACCATTTTACGCCGGTAGGATCGAAATACGGGAAGAAATTGAAGAAATATTTCATTGATGAGAAGTTTCCGAGATTTGAGCGGGATATGATCCCTTTGGTTGCAAAAGGTAATGAGATCGTATGGATCATCGGTCACAAGATAAGTGATAAATTCAAAGTAACTGAAAATACTAAAAAAGTACTAAAGCTTGAAATAATAAGAAAAGGGGAATGAACGCATCAGGGCAATATTTCACGAATTGGATGACGATATAGATGAAATCCTGGCCGACAGCGATGAAATAGCGAAGATGGTCAGAGAGACCGGAGCTGCGATCACCAGGGACTATTATGGCAAAGAGCTGGTTGTCGTAGGTATCCTTAAAGGCGCTTTCGTTTTCCTGTCTGACCTCATAAGGGAGATAGGGGTTCCTATGTATGTGGATTTCATTGCTGTTTCGAGTTATGGCAATGATACCAAGACTTCGGGTGTAGTTAAGATTGTCAGGGATATCGATATGAACATCAGTCAAAAAGATGTACTTATTGTGGAGGATCTCGTCGATACAGGTCTGACGCTCAGGTATATCAGCGAGCTTTTCAAGACAAGAAAACCTGCGAGTCTCAGAATCTGCACCGCATTTGACAAGCCTTCGAGGCGTAAAGCCGATCTGGATGTTGATTATTGCGGTATGATAATACCTGATAAATTCGTAGTAGGGTACGGTCTTGATCTTGCGGGGAAATATCGCAATCTGCCCTGTCTGTGTACATTAAAACCCGAAAGAGGCTTTATTGTTTTTTAAAAGTCATTATGTTAATATAGGTTATGCATTAAATTCAGGATTGAACAGTATGGAGGGAGATATTTGAAATACTTTAAGGGATTAAGTTTTTATATAGTGCTTTTTGTGATAATACTGTTCATTTTGACTCTATATCAGAACACCGACAATCCAACGGAATTGTTTTATTCGGACCTTTTAAAAGCCATTCAGAATAATAATGTTGAAACTATCGTGCTTGAGGGCAACAAAGCAACGGTTGATTTTATAAAAAACCCATTTCCGGATTCCAGAACGGATCATTATTTTGTTTCCATACCCGACGTCGGGGCTTTTATGAATGAGGTATCAGGTCCTATAAAGAGCGGACAGATCAAATTCAAGACGCAGCCGCCCCCCACCGCTCCGTGGTGGGTGGCGATACTGCCCACGGTCGGACTGATAGTGATATTCATTTTGTTCTGGGTGTTCTTCCTTCAGCAGTCTCAGGGAGCAGGCGGCAACCGTGTCCTTTCTTTCGGAAAGAGCAGGGCTAAGCTCGGGTCCGAGGAAAAAAGGAAGGTTACGTTCGAAGACGTGGCAGGGGCGGATGAAGAGAAAGAAGAATTAAAAGAGATCGTCGAATTCCTGAAGTTCCCGCGCAAGTTCATCGAGCTGGGAGCCCGTATACCAAAAGGTGTTCTGCTGGTAGGCCCTCCGGGTACCGGTAAGACGCTGCTGGCAAAGGCGGTTTCGGGAGAAGCCGGAGTACCCTTCTTCAGCATCAGCGGCTCCGATTTTGTCGAGATGTTTGTCGGCGTCGGCGCGTCACGCGTTAGGGATTTGTTTGAGCAGGCCAAGAAGAATTCTCCCTGCATAGTGTTTATAGATGAGATCGATGCCGTAGGAAGGCACAGGGGCGCGGGTCTTGGCGGAGGCCATGATGAAAGGGAGCAGACGCTCAACCAGCTTCTTGTCGAGATGGACGGATTTGGCGTCAATGAGGGCGTGATCATCCTCGCGGCTACAAACAGGCCTGACATCCTCGATCCTGCGCTGCTAAGACCGGGAAGGTTCGACAGACGTGTTTTTGTCGGGCTTCCGGATATAAAAGGCCGCGAAGAAATACTCAAGGTGCATGCTAAAGGTAAGCCGATCGATCCCGACGTTCAATTGGATGAGCTTGCCAAAAGCACTCCCGGATTTACCGGAGCCGATCTGGAGAACCTGCTTAATGAAGCCGCATTGCTCGCTGCGCGCAACAATAAGAAGAAGGTCGGAATGGAAGAGGTCAAGGAAGCCACTTTCAAGGTGATATTAGGCCCGGAAAAAAAGAGCAAGGTCATGACTGAAAAAGAAAGGCGGCTTACCGCATACCATGAAGCCGGTCATGCAATAGCGGTCAAGCTTGTTTCCACGACCGACAAAGTTGACAGGATATCCATAATACCTTCCGGACTATTCGGTGGATATACCGTAGCCAAGCCCGAAGAGGACAAGACCTACAAAACCCGGTCGCAGTTGATCGAATCCATAATAATTGCTTTGGGCGGCAGGGCAGCCGAAGATATCGTCCTCGGCGAGATCAGCACCGGGGCGTACAACGACTTGAGGCAGGCCAATAATATAGCCCGGAACATGATCACCAAGTATGGGATGAGCGATAAACTGGGCAACCTTATTTTTGGCGATGAACATGATGAAGTGTTCCTTGGGCGGGATTTTGCGCATATGAGGAATTACAGCGAAGAGATCGCCGCCGAAATCGACAAGGAAGTAAAAAGTATAATAGATAACGCATACCGTAAGGTCATCGATATGTTGAACGAGAATATGAAGAAGCTCAAGAAGCTCGCAGAAACCCTTCTTGAAAAAGAGAAGATAGAGGGCGCGGAATTCGAGGAGCTGTTTGCGACGGCTTAGTTTTCGCAGTATAAGGCAGTTGAGAATATCAAAAGTCGGGGGTCAGAAAAAGTGAAAAGATGGCTATTCACCTCAGAATCAGTAACTGAAGGGCATCCAGACAAGATTTGCGACCAGATATCGGATGCTGTGCTTGATTTTATCATCGGCCAGGACCCGAATGCCAGGGTGGCGTGTGAAACTGCCGTAACTACGGGGCTCGTGCTTGTGATGGGCGAAGTGACGACCGAATGCTATGCAGATATACCAAGAATTGCGCGCGATACCATCAGGCAAATTGGCTATGACAGGGCAAAGTACGGTTTCGATTGCGATACCTGCGCCGTAATCACTTCAATTGATGAACAATCGAGCGATATTGCCCAGGGCGTGGATAAATCCCTTGAGATAAAGACCGCCGCAGATCCGGGAGCAGATGCGATTATCGATACGATAGGGGCAGGCGATCAGGGAATGATGTTCGGATTCGCATGCGATGAGACGCCTGAACTCATGCCCATGCCGATAATGCTTGCGCATAAACTCGCGAAAAGGCTGAGTGTCGTCAGAAAGAGCGGGTTGATTCCATACCTCAGGCCGGACGGCAAGACCCAAGTGACTGTCGAGTATGAGGGGGACAAGCCTGTAAGGGTGGACACTGTAATAATCGCGTGCCAGCACAGTCCTGAAACAGAGCAAAAACAGATATACGCAGACGTGCTTGAACATGTTGTGAAGACCGCAATACCTGAAGGTTTGGCGGATAACAAGACCAGATACCTGGTGAATCCCACAGGCAGGTTTGCAATCGGAGGGCCGCAAGGCGATTCGGGTCTGACGGGTAGAAAGATAATAGCCGATACTTATGGGGGCTACGCCAGACATGGCGGCGGGGCTTTTTCCGGCAAGGATCCTACAAAAGTGGACAGGTCGGCGGCATACGCCGCAAGGTACATAGCAAAGAACCTTGTCGCTGCAGGGATCGCGCGCAAGATAGAGGTACAGGTGGCGTACGCGATAGGCGTCGCGAAGCCGGTATCCATAATGGTGGAGACTTATGGCACGGGTGTCGTGCCCGATGACCAGATAGTCAGCCTGATACGGAATAATTTTGATTTGAGGCCTGCCGCGATCATCAGAGACCTCGATCTGAGGAAGCCTGTTTACAAGCAGACTGCGGCATACGGGCATTTTGGCAGGAATGACCTCGGCGTTTCATGGGAACGCACCGATCTTGCCGAGAA